>JAIVJN010000126.1 GCA_020200025.1 Acidobacteriota bacterium
CTCCGGCACGTACGTGAGGTGCGCTGTCTCGGGCCATTTGCCGAGGAAGCCCGGGAATTGGGATCCGTATTCGGCGATGCACGGCGCTGTTGGCGGGAGGTCGTGGACAAACCGCCGGGCCGCTGCCTCGAGCCGACGGGGACCGATACGTCAAATGCCTACGTTGGCCTGCGGAGCGACAGAGTCTCGTATATCCTCCAGCGCATCAACGAAACTTATTCAAGCGCTATGACTGAACAGATCTCTATCGATGTTCCTCTGACCGTCGAGCATCTGATGCCTCAGAACTGGCTTGAACACTGGCGTCTTGCGGACGGTTCCAGAGGTGTTTCGGAGGTCGACGCACTGTCTTCGTCTGATGAGGACCCTCGCGCCACACGTAGCCGTGCACGACATCAGGCCGTCCACACGTTAGGAAATCTGACCGTACTCGTGCGGCCCTTGAACTCCTCAATTTCAAACGGCGCGTGGTCGCGGAAGAGACCGCAACTGCTCGCCGCATCACTTCTGCCAATCAATCTGCAACTGCAGCGATATGACGTGTGGGACGAAGACGCGATCATGACACGGTCGCGGGAGATGTTCGAGCGACTGGCGTCGAGAATTTCCGCAGGCGAATGGTCAGGTCTTCACAGCAGCGGCCGATTTGGGCCTGAGCATTCTTCGCGGCGTACGCGCCCATTACAACATCGGACGCCAAGGGCATGGGTTGCGAGATGAGGCCGGCGCGATTATCGGAGGAGCCGACCGCCTTTCGCTTCCCTACGGCAGTGACGGGAACGTGTATTGGTACTCTGACCGCTGGCTGGACGGCATCCTGAAGGCGCGTCCCGACCTGCTGGACCCACGGTAGAAACGAAGGTGAATCGCGATATCCCGGATCCAGCACCGATTCTCTGCAGCCGCGCGAAGTGTAAACGCTGGGCGATTCTCATCTACGTCGGCGATAGACATCGATGGGTGGGCCGCGCGTGGTGTCTCGGTCACGGATATCTGAATACTTGTGCCGGTTGTGGACACGTCGTCTCCGTCTGTCCGATCGCTGGGTGCGGAGACTGCCAGGGGATCAACGAGCACGTCAACGCGTTCCTTCAGGAAATGTGGCTGTCTCAGCTCCGCGCGTTCGGATTGGTTGACTGACGTGCCGAGCCCCGGGTTACGCAAATGGAGACTTCGATGGCGAAACCAAACAGTTTGGCATGTCCGTTACCGACGTACCAAACAAATCGGAAGGTGTGGAGACGGAAGATCCTGAGCTGCGCTCGAATGGCGACGCGTGCCCGGGCTGGCAAGTGGACGAATACCGGGCCGTTTGAGGTGATTGTGTTGCTCTATTTGAACGAAGGAAAGCAACACGACAAACACGATGTCGATAACCGACTGAAAGACGTTCTCGACGGTCTTCAGGGGGCGTTCTACGAAAAGGCAAAGGGAAAGAAGCGCGCGAAAGGGCGCATCATCAAGAATGACAGCAGTGTCTGTCGCGTCATTGTCGAGAAGCAGCAAGTTCCGAAGAAATACAAGAATCGCCTCGAGGACGCACCGGGTGGTCGGCTGCTCGTTCGACCCTACTCG
The DNA here is from genome assembly GCA_020200025.1 of Acidobacteriota bacterium. Lineage (GTDB taxonomy): Bacteria > Acidobacteriota > Vicinamibacteria > Vicinamibacterales > UBA2999 > JAIVJN01. Next base: position 1,576 of record JAIVJN010000126.1, read on the forward strand.
CCGCGTAGGTGGCGGATTCAAATCACTAAGGCTGAGTAATCAGCAACGAATGGCCGCCACCATTGAAAACCCCATTCTTGATGGTCCGTTTGACGCCGCGAAGCGCCATTTCCGCTTGGACGAGGTCGGGATCACCAGCGACGATCGAAAGTCGCGCCGTCGCAGCGCGTAATTTATGCCCATCCGCGCGTCCGAAGTAACGGGCCCGCAGACAACCTTCGAGACCGAATGGACGCGACCGCATCAAGGAACCGCGGAAGTTAGCTGTTCTTCTGTGAGCGCCAGGCAGTTGAGATGGCGGCCTGCTCCTAGGGTCTTGTGGCATCGAGGCGGGGATGCTCGATGACGATACCGCAGCAGTGTTGACCCGCAATGGCGACGGTCCCATGCAACCTCCGATGACAAAGCGCGACGCGCTTGTTGGAATTGCGGTTGGTCGGGAGCAGAGACCTTGCCGTCGATGTGGGCGGATGGTTAGCGGCATCGGTTTGGAGCAACACATGGCGAGCGCGCGATGCCAGAAGGGCGCCGCGACTCGCGCCATTCGTCGCCCGGAGCCTCCGCTGTCCACCGCGCCGAAGCGAGCTCCGGTAACGAGGGTGGATTGCGCTCTCTGCATCTCACGCGTAACCCGATACCCTGCTCCGGAGTCACCTTGAGACCGTTCACAAAGTATCGCCCGGCAAGCTTGCGTCCGTGATGCGCCTTGTCCAGTCAGTGCCTCCACGCCGCCCGCCTCACCTGGTGTGTGGGCCAGAATTGCAGCGACGGCAGGCCGCACGAAAGTCGCGCGACGAAGAGCATGACGTCGCCGCATACGAGCTTCTGCCGAACAGTTGCTGCGCAATGGATTGACTTATTGTTCGAATCGCAGGACGGCTGGGAGGTTGTGGACTACAAGACGGATCGTTTGCTCGTGGACGCTCGTTACGAGCTCCACCTGGAAGCGTACCGCACGGCTTGGAGTTGCCCCGGTTTCGTGGACTCTGACACCCTTGGGGTGATAGGAGTGCACGATGCCGAAATCACGACGAGCATATCCGCTGGAATATCGGCAGCGGATCATCGAGCTCGTGCGCGCAGGCCAATCTCCGGAATCGGTCGCGCGCGAATTTGAGCCATCGGCGCAATGCATTCGGAACTGGATCCGACAAGCCGTTCGCGACACGGGGCGCCGCAGCGATGGACTGACCACGGACGAACGGACCGAATTGCAGCGTCTGAAGCGCGAGAATGCCACGCTCCGTGAGGAGCGGGAGATTTTGAAAAAAGCCGCGGCCTGGTTCGCACGGGAGACCGGTTCGATCTCGCCAGGGTCTTCGAATTCATGAAGGCGCATCAGGCCGTCCACTCGATCACCACCCTGTGCCGCGTCCTGGGCGTCTCCGCCAGCGGGTACTATGCGTGGGTCGTGCGCCGCCCGAGTCAACGGGCGACAAAGGATGAGGAGTTGCTCGAGCAGATTCGCGGCTTTCACCAGGCGTCGCGCGGAACGTATGGGACGCCGCGGATTCATCGCGATCTGCGCGCCGCGGGCGTGCGCGTCGGCCGCAAGCGGGTCGCGCGTCTGCTCAAACAGGCCGGGTTGCGGGGCGTGCGCCGCCGCAAATGGATCCAGACGACCGTCCGCGCTGAGCACGGTCGGCCGGCGCCTGATCTCGTGCAGCGCCAGTTTGTCGCCACGGCACCGAATCAGCTGTGGGTGGCAGATATCACCTACATCCCGACCTGGGCGGGGATCCTGTATCTCGCGGTCGTGCTCGACGTCTGGAGTCGGCGCGTGATCGGCTGGGCCATGGCGACCCACCTCCGGACCGAGCTGGTATTGGCCGCGTTGAACATGGCCATCGACCAACGGCGGCCGCAGGACGTCATCCATCACTCCGATCAAGGCTGCCAGTACACGGCGGTCGGCTTTGGTCTGCGCTGCCGCGCGGCCGGCGTCCGGCCGTCGATGGGCTCGGTCGGCGATTGCTATGACAACGCTTGTGCGAGAGCTTCTTTGCGACGCTGGAATGCGAGCTGCTCGATCGCGTCACGTTGCGGACGCCGCAAGACGCGCGGCTCGCGGTGTTCGATTTCATCGAGGGCTGGTATAACGCGCGGCGACGGCATTCGGCGCTTGATTACGAATCGCCGCGCGCCTTCGAACAACAGTACGCCGCCGCTCGCGCGGTTGACGGTGGCGGGGTCGACACTCGCGTCTAATGCGAAGCCGCCCTGTGGAAGCTGCCGGAGCCGTGGACGCACAGAACGCGCCCACAGCTCCTTGGAAAACCACAGAACTTGAACCGTCGCCTCCACTAAAAACTTCTTCAATCGCGCGGTTCCGGCGCGTAACGCACGACGACGTCACCGATGGAGCCTCGCGCTCTGACTTGTCGCCTAGAACCAACCTCGCAAGTTCACAATCGGACAGCATAGGTTGCCCACGTGGGACATACTCGCGCCCACTCCAGCGCGCGGTGTCCGCGGGTCCGGAGGGTGAAATGTGCATACGCGCGCCGGCAATTCTGCGAATGTTCGAATCTGCCCTCAGGGCATGGTGGGATGACGACGCACCCCGCCTCGGCGCCTCGCTCGCCTATTACACGCTGTTTGCGATCGCGCCAATACTACTCGTCGCAACGGCTGTCGCGGGCATGGTGTTCGGCGCCGACGCCGTCCGCGGGGAAATTGTGGGACAGCTCGGTCACCTCATCGGACCCGAGGGTGCGCGCGCCGTACAGAGTCTTCTGGAGGGAGCCAGCCAACGACGCACTGGCATACTCGCCACCGTGTTTGGCAGCATCACGTTCGTCGTCGCTACCACTGGAGCATTCCTCGAACTTCAGGGTGCGCTGAACACGATCTGGCGGGGGAAGCTTAATCCAGCCGCTGGCGCGATGTGATGATCGGTGCCCTCGCCACCGCCGTGCTCTTCACGATAGGTCAACTGCTCATCGGCTTATATCTCGGTCAGAGCAGCATGGCCTCCAGCTACGGTGCAGCGGGATCGGTGATGATCCTCCTGCTGTGGGTGTACTACTCATGCCAGATCCTGCTGCTCGGTGCCGGGTTCACCCGCGTGTACGCTCAGCGCGACGGCACGAAGCCGGACCCGGAGTCCTTCGCGAAAAAAGACCTTGGCGCCCTCAGCTAGGCGACGCGGCCACGTTCCTACAATTTATGGCCGTCTGGATCACTTTGGGCTTGGTCAGAAGGTTGAACTGGCCCGCTTCCACATCATGTCGTGATAATCCGGCTGCAGAAAACAACGACGCCCGTTCCAGTCGCGCGGCGAATACCGCATACGATGCGCCGGCTCTACCACGCAGCGCCGCTGTGAGGATCGCAGATCTATGTGTTTGGACTCAACGCGGTCTCAGCGGAGCTGATCCGAGGGGCCGGGTCCTGCGATCCCGGTGGATCGCTCAACGCCGCTAACGTGGCGTCGACCGCTTCACGCATGGAGGCGACGTACCGATCGCCACCGAGCGCTTTCTGCGCTTCCGGTTCGTTCAACACCGCCTCGCCCTTGGGCCATAGGCCAGCGATGAGTGCCGCGTTGGGAGCGCGGTGCCGAAGTCGGCGGATCAGGTACCGCAGGTGCGCCGGCGCTCCACCCAGCTCCAGATAGGACGCGGTGATCACTTTGACGGCGGATAAATCCAGCCGCGCGATCATCTCACGCGAGACAGATGTGTGGAGGATTCTACGCGACGCGACCCCTCGCTGGGCCAACAACTGCGCCAGCATCGCCGACACGACATCGTCGAACGGGCCGCGACCTGCAACGCACGCGACGATCCCGGTGGAGGTTCCCTGTCTTGCCCGCTCCTGATTCGAAGTTCCCGTGTGCGTTGCATCGACATGCTCTTCGAGGTCGCCGATGACGGCGAGTATGGAGCGTGTCATTTCGGCGGCGCGCTGGCGGCTGATCGTCCCGCGAGCCTCGTCGGCGGCGGCGAGCTTCAGCCCCGGCAGGACAACGCTGTCGTAATAGTCGACGAGCGACCGATCCGCAAGCATCTTCTCCGCCTGATCGAGCGCCTCGTCCGGGTCATTTGCGAGCGTGCGCTGGTAGAAGCGGTTCACTTCCGACAGTGCAGGTCTGTCGCCGAGCAGTACGTCAAAGAACTCCAGCGATTTGACATGGCGCCCCATTACCACGAGGCAGAGCGTCAGAGGCGTGGAGAGGATCAGGCCGACCGGACCCCAAATCCACGTCCAGAAGACGGCGGCCACAATGACGGACATGGGAGACAGTCCGGTGGAGTGCCCGTATAGAAGTGGCTCGACCACATACCCGGTGAGAGGTTCTATGATCGCGAACAGCAGCGCCACGTAGATTGTTGTCCACCAACCGGGATCGACTGCCGCCGCAAGCGTCAGCGGGGCAACCGCCGCCAGCAGCGGCCCGACGTAAGGGACGAACCGGAGCAGACCTGCCAGCACCCCCCAGAGCGCGGCGGACGGTACTCCGATCAGCCAGAGTCCCATGCCGATCACCACACCGAAGCAGGCATTCACGCCCAGCTGCGACACGAAGTATCGGCTGAGGCGTTGGCCCGCATCGTCCATCGCGATTGTCGTCCGGTGCAGATCCGTGGCGCCAAAGAGGCGTATGAACCTGTCGCGCAGGTCCTCGCGCTGCATCAGAATGAAAATCGCAACGATCAGGACGATGACCGTGGTCTCGAGGGGTCCAAGGACCGGCTCGATGACAGCCCGAGCGACGGCGAACGCCGAGGACTTTGGCGTTGCGAGCTCGACGACGAGCGGCTGTTGTTGCGTGCCCGCAGGAAGAGCGGCCGCATCGGTTTTGGCCCCTCGCGGCGGGACGGCTGGAACGGCGACCGGGGCCGTCGCAGGCTTGCCTCCGCTGAGGAGCCGCGTGATTGACGCGACGCGGGTCGTGGCAAGAGCCTGGATTCTCTCCGTCTTGCTCTGGACGGCTTCGATATAACGCGGGACATCGGCCGCCAGGGTGGCGACCTGACTCCCGAGCAAAGTGCCAATCAGACCGATGGCTCCCAACGCGACGAGCACGCTCACCGCGACCGCGGCGGCCCGCCACAATCCGATCCGCCGAAGGACATCAACAAGGGGAGAGAGGACGAAGGACAGCATGACGGCCAACGTGATGGGGATGAGAACTTCCTGAGCGATGTACAGCGTCGCAACGACGATCGCCCCCACAGCGACAGCGACCAGAGTTCTGAGCTCCGGAGAAGACGCGGCGGGAACACTGGGCGGGGTCTCGATCGCCCGCAGCTCCGCAGTCC
>JAIVJN010000356.1 GCA_020200025.1 Acidobacteriota bacterium
GGCCGCGCGGTTTGAGGCACGCCTGGAGGCCTGAACCCTTGGGCCCACGCCCCGGCCCAGGCCTTCAGGCCAAGTCCCAAGCCCCAGCCTTCAGCCCAGCCCCAAGCCCCCCTAGCCCCTCCGCCCGGCCGGCGGTCGCGAGCCGGTCTCGAGACCGTCCCCGTGGTTCGCGACATAATTCCCGGGCGGGGCATCCCGTCTGGCGGCGTTGCTCGTTGCTCAAATATCCCAATATTCTCGCTCCTCGCGCCTTGCCCGTCGGGCGCCGCGCTCCAGGACTTATGCCGCGATCCACGGGGACGGGACTCTAGGGCGTGCTGATACTATGGGTGGGGCCAGTTGACGATGCTGTGTACCCACAAGTAGTTCGATATACTTGACAAGTGGCAGCCCGTCGAGGGCTATCCGAGAGGCATCATGCAAACGCAATCCATCGAACCGACCGTCCCCATGTTTGCTCCTGCGGTGATCACGGTCACCGAATCGGCTGCCGGCAAGATCAAGGAGCTGCTTGCCGAGGAGAACAAGACGGAGAGCGGCCTCCGTGTCTTCGTGCAGGGCGGCGGATGCTCCGGGTTTCAGTACGGGCTGATGATCGAAGAGTCGGGCGGCGTAGGCGACCAGCTCTACGAGTCGAACGGTATTCGCCTGTTCGTCGACCCGGTCAGCATCAGCTACCTGAAGGGGGCGGAAGTCGACTTTGTCGATACGATTACCGGCGGCGGTTTCACCATCAAAAATCCGAACGCGACGTCGACCTGCGGCTGCGGCCAGTCGTTCAACGCCTAGTCGGCGTGCGCGGGCACTCTTTGCCGAGGGGGCCGTGGCGACCACTCCGACACTTCCCGATCTCGATCGCCTCCGGCCGGCTGGCACCAAGCGGTCGAGCAAGCGCGATTTGATCGTCAACGTGTTCCTCCGCCAGGAGGGACATCTGAGCGCCGACGATCTCGTGGACCTCATCAAGCGCGAGGACCATCGGATCAGCCGCGCCACGGTCTATCGTACGCTGCAATGGATGGTCGATGCCGGCGTCGCCCGCAAAGTCGACTTCGGCGAGGGCCGTTTCCGCTTCGAGCATTCGTATCGGCATCCTCGACACTTCCACCTGATCTGCAAGAGCTGCAACCGATCCTACGAGTTCCTCAGCTCGGACATCGAGTCGCTGGTCGAAGAGGTGGCGGCGGCGCGCGCGTTCACCGCGCGCCAGAGCGTGGTGCAGATTTACGGCACCTGCGAGGCCTGTCGCACCGGCAAGCCACCGGCGGAAGAGGGTGCGACGAGCGAGCTGTTGTTTGCGCGTGACGCGATGCGCATTGCCATCGCCACCGAGCGCAGCGGTCTGGAGTTCTATGCACGCGCGGCCCGCATCGCCAAGGATCCGCGCGGCCGAAACGTGTTCCAGCGCATGGCCGAGGAAGAGAAGCATCACCTCAGCACGCTCGAAAATCGGTATGCGAAGCTGCTCGAGCAGGACCCGCAGCTCGAGTCGCGGCCCACGTTCCTGTTCTTCAAAGGCGCCGCGAATGGGCTGTTCGCCCGCGGTGCCGACGACTTGCGCAGGAAGGGCGTCGACGACCTCGAAGCCTACCGCATTGGCATCCGCTGCGAGCGCGGCTCGCACCGCTTCTTCAAACGCTACGGCGAGCGCTTCGAGGATTCGGAAGGCAAGCAGATCTTCCTCGAGTTCGCCGAGGAGGAACGCGAGCACCTCGAGATGCTGATCCGCGAGTATCGGGCGCTGCTGCGACGCCAGGACCGGCACCCGCGCCGCACCAGTCGGCCCGTGCCACGACCCGCGGCGTCGCGCTAAGAGGAAGGCAGAAGGCAGCCTTCTGACTTTTGCCTTCTGCCTTTCGCCCGTTTCCCCCGTGATCGATCTTCACCTCCACACCACCGCATCGGACGGTCGCCTTACGCCCGGCGCGCTCGTGGCCAGGGCGGCCGCCGCCGGCTTGCGCACGATCAGCGTGACCGATCACGACACCGTGGCCGCGATCGACGAAGTCGCGCGACTGGCGGACGTCGAAGGTATGCGAGTGGTGTCGGGCACGGAGATCACGGCCGTCCACGACAGCCGTGACGTGCACGTCCTCGGCTACTTCTTCGATCATCACGATCGCGCCTTGCTCGCATTCCTCGACGAGCAACGCGCGAGACGCGTGGCGCGCGCGCGCGAGATCGCGGCGCGGCTCGACTCGTTGGCTGTCCCGATCGACCTCGATCGCCTGCTCACCTCGGTTCCCGAGGGCGGGGCGATTGCCCGGCCCCTGCTGGCGCGACTGCTCGTCGAGGCCGGGCACGTCGCCAGCGTGCAGGACGCCTTCGATCGATTTCTCGCCGACGGCCGTCCGGCGTTCGTGCCGCGAACCGGCCACTCGCCGGAAGCGGTCGTCGGCGTCATTCATGCCGCCGGCGGCCTCGCATCGTTCGCGCATCCGGGTGTGACACGTCAGGACCCGCTCATCGCACCACTTGTGGCGCATGGTCTCGATGCCATCGAGGTCTACCACTCGGATCACCCGCCCGAGACACGCGCGAAGTACGGAGCCTTGGCCGAGACCCTCGGCGCGCTGGTCACCGGCGGCTCCGATTTCCACGGCGAATCCGAGGCGGCAGGATCGGGACGGGAACGTCGCGCCGCTCTCGGCGAGGTGCACCTGCCGGCCGCAGATTTCTCGGCGCTCGAAGCTTGCGTCGCGGCAGGCCGTCGTGAATGAGCGTGCGCCGCTCGTCGAGATCCGTGGCCTCGTCAAGGAGTACCGCGCGCTGAGGCCGCTGCGCATCCAGGAGCTGATCGTCCGGCCGGCGGAGATCGTGTCGATTGCGGGCCTCGACGCGCAAGCGGCCGAGATGCTGATCACGCTGGTGACCGGCGCATCGCTGCCAGATGCCGGCGAGATCCGGTTGTTCGGGCGGAGCACGGCGGAGATCGGCGACAGCGCCACCTGGCTGCGGGCGCTCGACGGCGTTGGCATGCTGAGCGCGAGAGTGGTCTTGCTCGAGGCCTGCTCGGTTCGGCAGAACATCGCGCTCTCGCTGACGCTCGAGATCGATCCGATCAGCGCAGCGGTCCGCGAGCGAGTGGACGCGCTGGCGCGCGACGCCGGTCTCCAGTCGGGGCAACTCGACACGCCCGTAGGGGCCGTCGGCCCCGAGGATCAAATGCGCGTGCGACTGGCCCGTGCGCTGGCCCTCGCACCGTCGCTTCTGCTCGCCGAGCATCCGTCGGCGAGCCTGCCACCGGAGATGGTGGCGGCGGTCGCGTCCGATGTCGCACGCCTCGCTCGCGCACGCGGCCAAGGGGTCCTCGCGATCTCGGCCGATCCGCTGTTCGCACGGAGCCTCGGTGGCACCAGGCTCGCCCTCGATCCCGCCACCGGCGCCTGGCGCCCACAGGGGATGTGGTCGAAGGTCACCGGTGCGTTGTCGCGCTCGAAATAAGGACAACACGAAGCACACGAGGGCCACGAAGACATCCAACCGGGTTGCTCTCATGGGTCTCGAGAGCAACCCAGTCGGTTTTCTCGTGCACTAAGATACCGAAGTGCCGTACGGCGAGATTACGCGGCTGGTGCTGGAGCACGGTTTCGGATTCCTGAGAGACGACGCGGGCCTCGACTGGTTTTTCGTCGGCGCCGGGGTACGAGGCCGTGCCGCCGACCTCCAGATCGGCCAGCCTGTCGAGTTCTCCGCCGAGTGGACCGCGTCCGGCCCCCGGGCGATCGATATTCATCCAGCAGCTGAACGCTAGAAAGCACTGCAGAGTGCAGAGTGCAGAGTTGCAGGGTGAAACAGAAGACCGCGGTGGACTGCACTGCACTTTAAACTCTGCACTTTGCACTCACTTTGCACTTTGAACTCTGCACTCTGCACTCTGCACTAACTCTGCACTCTGCACTAACTCTGCACTCTGCACTAACTCTGCACTCTGCATGCCCATGCGTCCCCGCCTCCTTCTCTTCGACATCGACGGGACGCTGGTGCTCACCGGTGGGGCCGGCAAGCGCGCCATGATCCGCGCGCTGGCCCAGGTTTTCGGCGTCGACGCCGGCTTCGATGGCGTCAACATGGCGGGTCGCACCGATACGGAACGCAACCCGGCAGCGGCAGGAAGGCCGTCATGCCCGGGGTGCGCGCGCTGCTCGCTGCGCTGGTCGCGCTCCCCAACGCCCACTTGGCGCTCCTCACCGGCAATTATCGCGAAGCTGCGCAGGTGAAGCTGTCGTACTTCCATCTCGCGTCGTTTTTCGCCTGGGGCGCGTTCGGCGACGAGTCCCCGGATCGCAATGAGCTGGCGCGTATCGCGGTCCAGCGCGCGGCCGATCAGGGCGTGCCCGCCGACGCCAGAGCCAGCGTGCTGGTCATCGGCGACACACCCTACGACATCGCGTGTGCGCACGCCGTGGGTGCGCGTGCGCTCGGGGTGGCAACCGGTGGTCACTCGGTCGCCGAGCTGCGAGACGCCGGCGCGGATGTCGTTCTCGACGACCTCAGCGATACGGAAGGTGTCTTGAGGCTGCTGTTATGATCGCAGCGGAAGCGAACGGGGCCCGGTGGCCCTCCCGGTCTTCAAAACCGGTCGCTGCCCTCGATGAGGGCAGGCTGGGTTCGACTCCCAGGCGCTTCCGCCACGATGCAGGCGTCATGGATGCGAGGAGATACGGGCGCGCGTTCGTCCGCGGTGAACGACGGTCGCGTCAGCGTGGCAGGGTATGGGACCGATTTGACGAGGAGAGGATGCGCTCCCCGGCCCCGTTACCGGGGCCGGGAGGGGAAGCGCCCGACATCAGCCTTCAATGAGCCGCACGTCACCCGCGCGGGGCCCCTTTCCTGAATCTTCCGGGGTGAACTCCACGCGCTGACCTTCGCGCAGCAGTTCGAAAACGGCTCCGCGCACCGAGCTACGATGAAAGAAGTGCTCGATGCCAGATTCGTCCCGGATGAACCCGAACCCCTTGTCGATGAGGAGTCGTGCGATCGTCCCGGTCGGCATACCCGTATCCTCCGAATAGCGAAACCTTCCAGGGCTGTCCTGGGAGGTTGCCGCACCACGATACCAGCGGTATCTGAGTATGAGGCCGGTGTGCCAGCAGCGGCGGAGGACACGCCGAAAGTGCGCGCCAGTGTAGGCAGGTCAACCGTGGGAAGTCAAGTATACGATGGGCGCGTGCCGGGCGTTTACGGAGGATTCGTCGGTCGACGAGGCGCGCGAGAGGACGGGTGATCGAACACGTGATTCAAGCGCTCGTCCTCGCGGCTGGCGCGTCGACCCGAATGGGTCGGTGCAAAGCGGCCGTGCTCGTTCCCGGAACCGCGACGACCTTTCTCGATCGTCTCGTCCAGACGCTGCTCGCCGCCCATCTTCCACGCGTCGTCATCGTCACCGGCGCCGCGCCCGAGATCGCGCGAGCCGCCTGGACCGGCAATGACCCGCGAGTGGCATTCGTTCAGAACGAGCGGTGGCGCGATGGACAACTGCGATCACTGCAGTGCGGGCTCCAGGTCGCCTCTGGCCCCGATCTGGAAGCGATTCTGGTGGCACTCGTCGACGTCCCGCTGGTGGCCATGGACACGGTCGAGCAACTCGTGTCCGCGTGGAGCCGTACGCGAGCACCCATCGTGCGGCCGGTCCGCGCCGGTGTGCATGGTCATCCGGTGATTTTCGACCGGGCCGTCTTCGACGAGCTCGCGCGCGGAGACGTCGCGACGGGCGCCAAAGCCATCGTGCGCGCGCGGCAAGGTGAGATTATCGGGGTCGAGGTGACGGACGGAGGGGCGTTCCAAGATTTCGATACGCCGGCTGATCTATCCGAATAGGGCGGGAACCGACCGAAACGAAACCGGGTTTCGTTTTCCGGTGAGGGACAGGAAAACGAAACCCGGTTTCCTTGGCCTAAGACGCGGACCGCGAGGCTTCGCTCAACGCTTCCATGTCGGTAATCTCCGCGGTCGTTGCCTCGATCCACTCGTTGAACCGCACGACGAGTCGCTCCTGGTGGAGCGCATGAGTCTCCGCCGGGATCTCGGCGGCGACCGCAGGTCGCAGAGACGGGTAACGTGCGCGCAGGAACCCTAATGCGCAGGCCAGCGCCGCGGCGCTGGAGGCGCCACCGAGTTCGAGCCGCACCTTGTTCCCATCCTCGTATTGGAAGAGGTCCTTCCCGTCAACCGTGAACGGAACCGCAGACGCCCGCACGTCGCCGACGGCTTCGGTGACGTCAACGCCCACCAGCCGGTCCTCGCTGACGTACCATCGCCGGCCCGCGAGGCTCTCGATGGCTGGCAGGTTGTCGTCGACGCCGGCGGCGCTCCCTTCGGTGCACGCCTCGGCCTCTTGCCGAGTGACCGCGTCAGCGTCAAAGGTTGGAGCGGCACCGCTGGAGCCGACCTCGTGGAGGCTGGCCTCGGACGTACACTGCTCGCAAAGATGCGCATCCGCGGGGCGTGGCTCGAGAGAGGCACTCAGGTCTTCGGGTTGCCGTGTCAGGGGATGCATGACGACACCTCGCCCCTCATCACTACATCAATCAGGCCAACTCAACCCACGCGCCTTGGCGCAGGAGTGCGCCGCAGGAGGGAAAAGATCGAGGAAAGGCGTCAATACTGTCCACGATTTCCGCCCCTGGGGCCGAACCGACGCGCCAGGCCGACCGCGCCGCTTGAATGCAGATCCAAGGAGGTCTGCTTGGCGCGAGAACAAAGGCGGGCAGGTGTCGATTGCGGTCTTGCGCCTACCCGCCCAATGTCACGCGACTGTCCGTGAGCGCGGCCTCATGAACATGCGATAGATCACCAGCAGCAGCACCGCGCCGATCACCGACATGATGAACCCCGCTGGTTCGCCTTCCCCGTAGAGCCCAAGGGCCTGCCCGATGAAGCCTGCGATGACCGCACCGACGATACCCAGCAGGATCGTCACGATGAAGCCGCCCGGGTCGCGCCCGGGCATGATGAGCTTCGCAACGATTCCTGCAACGAGCCCGAACAACACCCACCCGATGATTCCAAACACTGGTCCCCTCCTTCAGTGACGCAACAGCGCCCGACAGAAACCCTGCAAGCAGCACACCATGACTCGCGGCCGCGCGGAAATTCGTGATTGATTGAACGAACCGGGTGATGTCTTGGGTGAGCTCGAGATCGGCGGAGCATTCAACAGCTCAGCAGGTCACCAACGAATGACCAACTACGAGGTTCACGATCACTGACCCGGTCGGCCGCTGCCCAATCACCCGATCCTCAACACGTCACGCACTTGTGGCTGTTCTTCGATCCGAGCTTCTCGAGCAAAGCGACGGTCTCGGGGATGGGCGAGACGCGCTGCACGGGACCGTTGGCCATGTCTGCTGTGGTCTGTCCGCTTCGCGCCACCGCCGTCACGTCGGCACCTTTGCTGACGAGATAGAGAATCACGGTGTCGTCTCCGCGCGCGGCGGCGTGATGCAGGGCCGTGTAGCCGTCGTTGTCGCGTGCGTTGACGTCTGCGCCGAGCTCCTCGACGAGGTAGCGTACCGAGGGCAGCCATCCTCCGGGAGCGTGTCGATGCGCGTTGCCGGCGAAGCCCTCGCCGTATTCGACGCCGGTCGCCGCGTGAATGGGAAACGCGCCTGGCCCTCCGTACGCGATCGGCGGTGCCGTGTAGCGCGCCTGACTGTCGTCTGGCACCGGCGCGATGGCGCCACCGGCTCCGGCGGGCTGTCCGCCCGGTCCTTGTTGTGGCCCACGGCGAATCGCTTGCTGGGGCGCAATGGTCGGGATGTTGGGATCGGCGCCGTGCGCGACGAGCAGACGCATCGCCTCGACGTCGGTCGAGTACGCCGCGCGCCAAAATGCGGTGGAGCCCGAGTTGTCGGCCAGACCACAGTTGCGATTGCCGCAGCCGCTGTAGACCATGTACCACGGATGCGACTTCAGCCGCGCGTTTACATCGGCGCCTTTCTCGAGCAGCGCCTTCACGACATCGAGATAGGTGGCCTTCTGCAGCTCCATCTCCTGCGGTTGAGGGAACCGCGTGCGTGGCTGCCACTGCGTGTTGATGGCCGCCCACAGCGGCGTGACGCCGTTCGCGGTGGCGGCGATGTTGGGGCTCGCGCCGCGCTCGACGAGCAGCATCGCGAGATCGAACTGACCATTGATGACCGCGGTCAGCAGAGCGCTCGTGCCTTCGCCGTCGCTGACCTGATTGATGTCGGCGCCCCCATCGAGCAGCGCGCGGACCGCCTCGGTGTGGCCCTGCCGCGCAGCATGCAGGAGCGCCGTCAACCCACCTTTGGAGGAGACGGGCGGATTGATTTCTTCGGGATTGATGTTGTTGCCACCGCCCGCTGTGCCACCAGCGTCGGCGCCTTCTTTTTTCTCGGGCTCGGGAATTTTGCCGGAGGCGAACAACTCGCGGGCAGCCTGAATGGCCGACTGCATCTGACTGGCGCTGGGCCGTTGATCTTTGCCGACAGTGGACTCGAGCACCTTTTTCTGCCGCTCCAACGCCGCGCGATCGAGCGCCTGGTAGTGCGCGAGGTCGACCGTCTTCGTCGTGAGAGCCGGGTTCGCGCCGCCCTCGAGCAGCGCCTGAATCGCGTCGACACGATTCTGCGCCGCGGCGAAGATGAGCGGCGTCTGGCCCCACTCCGACTCGGCCGCATTCACGTCCGCACCCCGCTCCAGCAAGAGCGTCACGAGGCCGGCATTGCCCGACTGAGCGGCGAGGTGAAGCGGCGTGACGCCGGTGCTGCTCGAGCGCGCCGCGACGTCGGCGCCGCCCTTCAAGAGTGCCGTGACGACCGCGGCGCTCCCGGCGCGACTGGCAAGATGAAGCGGCGTGTATTGCCCAATCCGCGTCACCGCGGCTACGTTCGCCCCAGCATACACGAGCATTGCGGCCGCTTCACCGTCTCCGCGCTCGGCCGCCCAGTGCAAGGCGGTCATGCCGTCGCCTTCGGCGGCACTCACGTCGGCACCCTGCTTGAGCAACGCTCGCAGCGCCTCGTGATCGCCTCGACGCGCCGCGTCTGCGACCGCTGAGCTGGAGGGCGCCGCGCCGACGAGTGCGCTCAACCAGAGCACCAGGGCGACATGAAGGGACAATGAACGTCGCATTAGTGGTCTTCACATCGTCGAGACCGAGGTCGTGCAACAGGCGGAGCATCACGTTCGCCATCGGCGTACCGTCGGCAGCCTTGAGGTGCAGATTGCCCTTCAGATGGCCGTTGGCGTGTCCCAGCAGGACCAGCGGGCACCGACGATGGTTGTGGATGTTCGGATCGGCCATCGGCGAGCCCCAAATGACCATCGTCTTCTCGAGCAGGTTGCCGTCGCCCTCCGTCGTGTTCTTCAGCTTTTCGAGCAAGTAGGGAAGCTGGCCGACGCGGTACTTACAGATCTTGTTGAACTCGAGGATGCGGTCTTCCCGGTTGCCGTGGTGCGAGGCGGGATGGAACGGCTGGCTCGATCCGCTTTCCGGGAACACGCGGTTCTGCGAGTCGCGACCGGTCTTGAACGAGATGATGCGTGTCATGTCGGTCTCGAGCGCGACCACCTGGAGATCGAACAGCAGCTTCATGTGCTCGGAGAACGAGTCGGGCACGCCGGCTGGCGCGTCAGGCAGATCGCGCGCCTCGCCGCTGCGGTTCTGCGCTTCGATCATCTGGATGCGACGCTCGATCTCGCGGACGTTGTCGAGATACCGGTCGAGCCGATTGCGATCTGTCGCCCCGAGATCCTTGCGAACGCCGGCCACTTCGCCCTGAATCCAGTCGAGGATGCTGCGCCGGCTCTCGCGGCGGGCGGCCCGATCCTCCGGCGTGCCGCCGGCGCCAAACAGCATGTCGAACGCCACCCGAGGATCGCGGATCATCGGCAGCGGCTCATTTGGGGAGGCCCAACTGATCGAGTCGGTGTAGGCGCACGAGTAGTTGTAGGTGCAGCCGCCCGCCTGGTCGAGGTTCTCGATGCAGAACTGCATCGAGGGCATCGGCGTGGCCTGGCCGAAGCGCTTGGCGTACATCTGGTCCATCGATGTGCCGGCCCAGATGTCCGACCCTTGCGTCTGCTTCGGATGCGCCTGCGTGAGAAACACGGCGCTCGAGCGGAAGTGGTCGCCACCAATCTCCGGAGCCGTGAACGCTTCCGCCATTCGCACGTCGGTATTGCTGACGATGGTCATGTAGTCGCGGAATGCTTCGAGCGAGCTCAGCGGATTGTCGGGCACGAGCGTAAAGTCTCGACCCGTCATGGCGGGGGCGAACAGATGTTTGGTCGCGCCCCAGTTGTTGCACCCCGCCAGGCCG
>JAIVJN010000357.1 GCA_020200025.1 Acidobacteriota bacterium
GTCTAACGGACGGCAGCCCGTGCCGCAAGAAGGCTGATGGCGTTTTTCAGACGGTTTTTCGCGGGCGTCCGGGCATTCTTCGAGCTGTCGTACCGGCATCCTCCACCTTGTTGAGGGATGGATCCACGAACCCTGGATCGGGTTCGCTGGTTCTGATGCCCTTGCTCGAATGAGTGAAGGCGCCGGATCGGGGTGGGCACAGCCGTCATTCGCTAGAGTTCCCGAGCAGGAGACCGACAAGAGAACTATGTCGATCGAGTCGAAGGGTCTGACCTTTTCGCTATTTCTTCTCTGCCTTTCTTCAGCGGCATCGCCTGCCGACGCGCAATCGCGACCGTCCAGCGGCAGCGTTGGCGAGGATTACAACGTCGAGGTGTATTACGGCTGGTGGAACCCGACGCCCGAGCTCGTCATCGCGAGCGAGTCGCTCGGTATCGCCGGCACCGACGTCGATCTCGTCAACGACCTTGGCATCGAGCAGAAGCGCCAGAGCGAATTACGCGTCGTGCTGCGGCCGGCCACCAAGCACAAGCTGCGCTTCGCCTACCTTCCGATCAAGTACGAGGCCGAGACGCGGCTGCTGCGGCAGTTCGTCTTCAACGGCCAACGCTACACGGTGGGCCTGCCGGTCGCCACGACCGTTGATCTGAAGACCTACCGCTTCGGGTACGAGTACGACGTCTTCTACAGCGACCGCGGCTACCTGGGCGCGGTGGTCGAGTTGAAGTACAACGACGTGAACGTTCAGCTCGACAGCCCGATCGGCGCCGAGTTCACGAGCCAGTTGGCACCGATCCCGACGCTCGGCCTCGCCGGGCGCGGCTATCTGACGCGGAACCTTGCCGTCAGCGGCGAGTTCTCGTATCTCAAGGTGCCGGAGAGCTTGTCCGAGGATTTCGGCGGCCGCTACTTCGACATCGACATTTACGGAACTGTGAACTTCACGAACAACGTGGGGGCACAACTTGGCTACCGCACGGTCGACGTGTTCTATGAGGTGGATTTCGATCGGGGCGATCTGCGGTTCAAGGGATGGTACTTCGGCGGCGTCGTGCGGTTCTGAGTGCCGTCGGGAAAAACGAAACCGGGTTTAGTTTCCGCTGAATCGGGTGCAAACGAAACCCCGTGTCGTTTTCGGGTTGCGGAAACTCGATCCACACGCCGAGCTTTCGCAGATCGTCGCTCTTGGCATCCACTTCCACCGGCCGAAAGCCGGACCGCGTGCGCAGCGTCAGCACGTCGGCGCGACGACTGAATGCAGGCAGGTCCACCTCACGCACGGCTCCGACGGCGAGGTCCAGCGTTGTCCGCCACCCGCCTGACACCAACGAGACCTCGTTGGCAACGGCGCCGTTCCGGACTCGCAGACGCATGGTGCGCGGCTCGCCCCGGTCGAGGATCACCCGCGTGTCTCCTTCTCCTCGAGTCCAGAAGCCTGGCACTTCCATGAATGCGTTGTCGTCCAGGAAAAACACACGTGCCGAGCCGTAGGAGGCTGCGCCCCGAGCGTAGCCGCTGGTCAGGCGCTCGGATCGCGGAACGCCTGCGATCGGCCGGAGGCTCACATGATCGATGAGCCTGCGCGCCTCCTCGTCGCCGTCGATCGTGATCGAGTGCGCCCGGACCGGTAGGTCGAGCGAGCGCCCGCCGAGCTCGCTTCCCGGCCACCGTTCCAGGATCTGAGCGGACCGGCCGATGCTGATCCGCAACTCGCCTCGCCTGCGCGCCGGACCGTTTGTCACCACTCGGTAGCGTCCGGCCGGCACCTGCGCCAACTGCAACAGGGGCGCCGCGCCTGCGGGGCGCCCCCCGCGAGCGCCCGTCGACAACTCGAGCTGCTCAGTCACCCCATCGACGCCGAGCCGCCGCGTGGGTCGTAGTTTGATGGCCGTCGTCTGCCAGGCAGGATCCCACTGGTGCAGAAACGCAAGTTGAGACGAGTTCGGCGTGAGAACGCGGTCACCATGCCGCGCCCACACCATCGTGGCGGCGAGCATGAGCGCCATCGACGCAACCGCACTCACGACTGTCCAAACGACACCGACATCGTTTCTACTGCGCCGGAACAACCAGAGGAGCGTCACGTACGCAGCCGCACCCCAGGCCATCCAGATCGCCACATCGCGAAGACCTGCGCTCACGACGTCGCGATGGAAGCTGGGGAATGCCAGCGGCAGGTTGACGGTTCGCGATGCCCAACCGAGCAACAGATCGTAGCCATCACGGCTGTTGTAGACGAGCAGCCCGCCATCGACGCCGACGCGTGCGACCACAATCGCGCTCCCCACCACGATCGCGCCGGCGATGACCGCGCGCGTCGCCACGTTGTGCGCAACCGTCCACAGCCACGCGATCGGCAAAGCGGCGGGCCACAGCAGAATGAGAAGAAAGCGCGCCGGTGCGCTGTAGCCAGCCCACCACATGCCGTAGCTCGCGACGGCGAGAAAGTATACGAGCCAGGTCAGGCCGACTTCGAGCATCAGCCGTGGAAGGCGTCGAGCCAGCAGAATCGAGGCACCGAGCGCCACGCCGAAGACTGGCGCGTTCGCCATGAGCCCGAACTGCTGATCGAACAACAACCCGGAGATACCCGGGGCCAGGGTGGCAATGCGATTCTGTCCCAGCCCGTTGTACGGGAGCGACGGATCCGGCGCGCCGTAAATGATCCAGAAGTATCCGAACCAGCCGGCGGCGGCGACGAGCGGAATCGCGAGAAAGGCGACGCACAAACGGACCGGGTGCTCGCGTCTCAGCAGGCGAAGCATGAGCGCGACGCCCAGGCCGGCCGAAACGATCGCGAACCGGCTGTGCAGCCAGGGCAAGCATCCAAGCGCCCCGCCCGCGGCGAGCAGCCAACGCGGCGCCCAGACGTGGTCGCCCCGCTCCATGCGCAGCAGCAGCCACACGACGAACATGGCGAGCGTCGCACCGACCCCGTCGGGATAGATGGCGAAGGCGTTGAAGAAGAACGGCGCGCTGAAGCCGACGGCGACCCACGCAGTCCAAGCCGCGCTTGCACTGGCGGTCAGCAACCAGGCCGCATGCCAAGCCAGCGCGCTGCCGATCGCCGCGACCAGCGCCACCGAGAACAACGCACCGACATAGCCCGCAAGCGCGAATCCTGGTACCAGGAGGACGGACATCCCCGGCAAGTGCACCGAGTAGATCTCGCCGTCCGTGCCCCGACGCATGAAGTCGGGCCGCCTCAAATCGAACGGATAGTAGGAGAGATAGTCACCCCGCGTGTGGTTGTTCTCGATGCGCAGATCGCCATCGCGGAGAAGGCTCTGCGTAATCACGAGGTAGTGCGGCTCGTCGCCGGCCGGCATCCGCTCGGTCAGAGCTGCCGCTCCCAGCAGCAGGCACATCAGCATCAGCGCCCCGGCGACGCCAGCCGCGCGCACCGGATCCGCGAGAAGCCGCGTGGCACCGCCGGCGAACCGGGACGCACTCGGCACGACGAACGCCGCAGCCACGGTTGCCCACACCACGTATTCGAGGGGACCCTCCCAGATAAGGAACGCGGCCGGCACCCTCTCCGGCAACCACGGCAACCAGAGCAGGGCAAGGAGCGCCAGCGGCGAGGCGCGCGACAACGACACACGGCGCCGCACGGTCCCCATCACGCCAGCGGCGGCCAACGCGACCAGGACCCACGCCGGCGGAAGCGTGCCGACACGTGTTCGAGCCGACGCATCGACGAGGGCGAGAGTGCCGAGCGATATCCACATCGAAACGCCGGCGAACGCTCCGAGCGAGGCCACCCCGATTCGACGGCCCATGCGCTCACTCATTCAGTCGGTGCGGCGCGCGTGGCAGAGGAGCGAGCTGCCGAACGGCATATCCACGTGGCGCACTGCCGCCGACTCGAGCGCGAGTAGACCACTCAGCACGGCGTTGATCGGTCTGGCCGGGACGGTGATCTCGAGCTCTCCAGGGCTCGGGGCGCCGTTGCTGGACCAGCGTTGCAGCAGCCGTAGCGGCAGCATGATCGGCAGCAAGCTTGTGTTGGCAAACGTCAGGCGCTCGATGCGGAAACCTGCCTCCTCGAGCAACTCACGCAGCCGCGGCTTCGAGTAACGCCGCACCTCCTGCGACAACGCCGCGTGGCTGCCGCGCAGGATCTCCAACGCCGCCACGGTCATCACCAGGTGACCACCCGGCTCGAGGACGCGACGCATCTCGCGGAGGGCATCGTGCTCCACCGCATCGGGCAGGCACTGGAACACGTCGAACGACGTCGCGATATGAAAATGCGCGCTCGGAAAAGGGATGGCGGCGATGCTGGCCCGCGCCACCCGCCGTCGCCCCAGGCTGTGGGCCAGACGCAACCCTTGCCACGTGACATCGAACCCGTATGCGTCACCGAAGTCGCCGAGCAAGGCGAGGTTCGCACCCGTACCGCATCCGCAATCGAGCAGGCGCGCGCCGTCGCGGGTCGACCGCGCCGCCTCGTCGAGGATCGGGCGGACAAAGCGACGGAAACCACGAAACCAGAAGTGCGATTGCTCGGCGCGACAGGTGAGCTCGAGAAGACGATCCATCGACGCGGTGGGCCCCGGCGCAAACGAGGGACGCGTTCCGCAAAAGCGCGGAGGCGTGAAACGGCCCTGCGAAAGCGCCATGCTACCATACCGGCACATGCGCCCTCGCGGACTCGCCGAGGCGATGGTGCTCGTCCTCGCCGGGCTCGCGCTCACGACCCTTCTCACCTACCCGCTCGTCGTCAAGCTCGATCGTCTCGGACGTCTCAATACAGACGATGGGCGATGGAGCATTTGGGTCGTGTCATGGGTCGCTCACGCGCTCACCAGCCAGCCGCTGAATCTCTACGACGCGAACATCTTCTATCCGCATCGCAACACCTTGGCATTCTCGGAAGCCAACATCGGGGCGGGCGCCATCGGCGCGCCCGTGTGGCTGATCACGCACAACCCATACGCCACCCACAACGTTGTCGTCGTCGTGTCGTTCGTCATCTCGATCATGGGTGCGTACTATCTGGTG
>JAIVJN010000127.1 GCA_020200025.1 Acidobacteriota bacterium
CAGATAGGTCATCACGATGTTGAACATGAATCGATCGAGCTGGGCTTCGGGCAGCGGATACGTGCCCTCGAGCTCGATGGGATTCTGCGTCGCCAGCACGAAGAAGGGCCGTTCGAGCTCGTAGGTGCGCCCCGACGCCGTGACGTGGTATTCCTGCATCGCTTCGAGCAGCGCTGCCTGCGTCTTCGGGGGTGTGCGGTTGATCTCGTCGGCGAGGATGATCTGCGCGAAGATCGGCCCTTTGACGAACCGGAGCGCGCGGTGACCCTCGTCCTCATCGAGGATCTCCGTGCCCGTGATGTCGGCGGGCATCAGGTCGGGCGTGAACTGAATCCGCTTGAAGCTCAGGTGGAGAATTTCGGCCAGCGTCTTGATCAGCAGCGTCTTGGCCAGGCCCGGCACGCCGGTGAGCAAACAGTGGCCGCCCGTGAAGAGCGCCATCAGGACCTGGTCGACCACCTCGTCCTGTCCGACGACCACCTTGCGCAGCTCGCGCAGGATCCGCTCACGCCCGTCGGCCACGCGCGCGGCCAGGCCGCCAATCTCGATCCCGCTTTGTTGCATGTTCGCCTTTCAAAACGAAACCGGGTTTCGTTTCTGCCGAAAACGGCTGCTCGAAACGAAACCCGGTTTCGTGTTGATTTCAGTGCGTGAGCGAGTAGACGACCTCATTGATCATCATCTGGTAGGCGATCGCCGTCCACTTGAGGTAGCCGGGATAGTCCTCGGCATTCGACCATTCCACGCCGTCGCCCATGTCGGTGTTCCAGTTGATCAACACCATGGGCCGGCCGCTGTCGTCGACGATGGCCCGGAGGTGGGCGACAAAGCCACCCTTCTCCCAGGTGCGTCCGTTGAAGAAGGATCCGAGACCCGGAACTTGCGGATATTTGTCCAGCTTATAGAAGCACGTGAAGATCGGATGGGGCGGTTCGAGCTCGACGATCTCGCGGTCCGGGAAAAGAAGCTTGAGCTGACGGACCGTGAGCTCCCACTCGTAGGGCCCATGGAAGTCGTCCATCATGAGCGTGCCGCCGCGCAGCAGAAATTCGCGCAGCGTGGCGATGTCCGTGTCGCTGAACATCAGATTGCTCGGCTCCACGATGTAGATCCACGGGTGCTGCCAGAGCCGCTCATCGTCCAAGGTCAGGACGATGGGCTCACCCACTTCGATCGCGGTCACGGAGCGAATCCGGCGCGAGAGGTTCTGCTCGGCGGCGGGAGCATCGATCGCCCAGGGCTCGTCCCAGTAGCTCAGACGATAGCGGCTGCCTTGCTGGCCACTTTGCGTGCCTTGTCCGGAGTTGTATTTGATGCGGGCGAAGGTCCACTGGAGGCCCGCGAAGCGCTCGTCGGTCGAGGGCGAGGGCGAGGGCGACATTTGGGCCTCGACGCGCGAGGTGATGCGGGGCACGATGGGCAGAACAAGGGCAACGACGGCCGAAGCGACGAAGAGCCTCGGCAACCCGGGCACGTCGGGCCAGCGACTCATTGGCCTCCCTCGACCAGCTTGAGCAGCAACTCTTGTGCCCGTTCGTAGGTGGGGGCAATCTCCAACGCCGCCAGCGCCTGCGTTTTGGCCTCGTCGCGGGCGCCGGTGAGTACCAAGCCCTCCGCCAGGTCGGCGTGCGCCGCCGCACGATCGGTCGGTCCGGCGGCGAGCGCCACGCGGAAATCCCGCACAGCGTCGGCCGACCGACGGTCCGCGACTGCCATCCGACCGAGCGTCGTGTGCGCGCTCGAATCGAACGGGTCGACCGCGACGACCTTCCTGAGGGCCGCTTTGAGGCGGTCACGCTCGGTGGCGGGGTCGAGCAGGCCGACGAGGGTTCGGGCCGACTCGAGATCGGTGTGATTCTGCGTGGTCAGGTCCTCGAGTGCTCGCGCGGCGCGCGCCTTGTCGCCGAGCTTCATCGCCACTTCGAAGATCTGTGCCTGGGCGCTCTCGGGGCCCGTTGCCATCGGGATGAGGGCGCTGGCGCGCTCGAAGGCCTGAATCGCGGCCGGTGGGTCGACGCTGCGTAGCGCCTGTCCGAGAGACATTTGCACGGCATAGCTGCCGGCGTGCTGAAGAGCGAGCGCCTGAACACGATCGAGCGGCATGTCGGGGCCGAGATCGTCGGGCGCCACCAGCGCCGCGCGCAAGGCGCGGAAGCGCTCGTCGAGAAAGGTATCGAACGACTTCTGCACCGCGTCGAGATCGAGGCCGAGGACCTTCTTGATGGCGGCCTTCGTATCGATACCATCGGCAAACGAGACCACCAGCGCTCTGAGCGCGGGTTCGCCGTGGGTCTCGACGATGTGCTCCACCAGGAGCGATGCTTCGTAATAGGCGAGTGAAATCGTCTGGGGGTTTTGAAAGCCGGCGTTCAGCGTCTCGAGCTTCAAGACCTCGCCGCGATCGAGCGCGCGCGCAAAGACGACTTCCATCTCGCGACCCCACTCGGGCCGCGCCCGCTTCTCTTCGAAGACCGAGATACCTTCGGTGAGCCAGCGCGGTATGCGTTGATTCGAGAGCTGCAACGTGATGACGTGGGCCATCTCGTGCCACAGCGTCGCGCCCCAGTTGAAATCGCCCGGCGGACGGGCCTTGGGCGAGTCCATCGTGACCACCCGACCGAAGCACGCACCGAGCGCACCGATCATGCCGGGCAAGCCGACGTTCCTGACCGCGAAGTCGTCGTGGCGCGGAAAGATCTCGATGAGGAGCGGCCCGGTGGGCGTGAAGGCCCATCGTTTGCTGAGCGCGTCGAGCGCTTGACGCGCCAAGGCGGGCGCATACTCGCGCATCACGCCCGATTCGTCGGGATGAAGCTTGAGGACGAGATCGCCGTCACGAAACGTCTCGAAGGCGTCGAGGGTATCGAGCAGGCCGAGCAGGTTATAGGTGATGACGTTGTAGGGATCGGCTCGAAAGGCGAGCTCGAGCGCGCGGCGGGCGTTGCGCTCATCGCCCGTGCGCATGAGGTGCGCGCCGAGATCGGCGTGAGCGCGCGCGTTCTCGCGATCCTGCGCGATGGCGCGTCGAACGTGCTCGGCGGCTTCTTCGAAGCGATAGTAGCCCGCCGTCACGGAGCCGACCACACGGTGGACTTCGCCGTACACGGGATTCAACTCGAGCGCGGCCGCAATCGCGTCCTTGTACCCCGCGTCGTTGCCCTCGACGAACGCCACGGCGGCGGCGAGCGCCCAGGCTTCCAGGCTGCGGGGATTGATGCGTTGCGCCCGTTCGATCGCCTGGCGCGCCGCGTCGCGACGGTCTTCGTCGATGGCGAGCTCGGCGACAACGAGATGGGCGCCCACATCCGACGGATTGATCTCGAGAGCGCGCTGCACGAACTTGGCGGCGGCCGGTGGATTGTCGTCGGCGACCGCCCGGGCCATGCCGAGCTGTGCCGGACCGTACGCCGGATCGCTCTTGATGGCAGCCTGGAACGATCGCGAGGCATCCTGGCGGTTGTGCTTCTCGAGGAACAGCTCGCCCCAGCCGGTGTTGATGACCGGATCGTTGGGCGACTGCGCGACCGCGTCGCGGTAGTACGAGTTGGCGTCCTCGAAGCGGCCGAGCGCGCGCGCCGCCCGGGCCGCGCGTGCGTATTCGCGCCCGCCGGTCTCGCGGCCCCCACCAAGGAGGAGCGGTTGCAGCGTGCGTCGCGCCTCGACGCGGCGACCAAGATAGTGCTGCAGCAGCCCGAGCTCGAGCGCCGCGTCGCCGGTCGGCGTCGCACGTGTCGGCGGCTGCAGCAGCGATTCGGCCCGCGCGTAATCGCCGCTGGCGATCGCCGCACGCGCGCGCAGCACAATCAGTGCTTCGTCTTCGGGGAAGGCACTGGCCACCGACTCGACTTGATCGAACTTGCCGGATCGCAGTGCCGAGTCCGCCGATTGCCGCGCCGCCTGAACGCTCGATGGCTGTTGAGCGGCCGGGCGCGAGATGAGCAGCAGCAGGAGAGTGAGCGTGCAGGCGCAGATGGAACCGAGCCGCCTACGATTGGACGGTTCCGCCAGGGGACGGCGGCCTCCGCGCTCCTCCGCGTCGATCATGGGAGATGCAAGTAAGTATAGCCCACTGATTCTGACGCGCAGCGGCACGGATCGGCCTGAGCGGGCTTCGCGGTTGCGCGGCTCGGTGGGCCGCGCGGCGCTTCGCTCGCAGGTGGGCGGCGCCTCCGGCGCCGTGCGGCCTCGCGGCTCTCGCCGCTCGGTGGGACGCTCGCCGTGGGCTCGCTCGCTCCGCTCGCGCGTGGGCCTCGGCGCTCCGCGCCTCGCTAGGACCGCGCTTCGCGTGGTGCGACCGCCCCACTTCGTTCGTCGGTAGGACAATCCCTGCCCCACCGCGAACGCGCGGGCGGTCCTAGCGACGAACGGGCGGTCCGACCCGAGCCGAAGGCGGGGATCCTACTGAGGCGCGCAGCGCCGAGGCCTCTAGAACATCGGCCGCCAGGTGAAGAACATCGCGGCGCAGAGCGCTTGCAGCATCGCAAACGCAATGGTGACCGACGAGCGATAGTCGGCCGGCACCGCGGCGCCAAGCCACAGAAACGTGGGAAACAACACCGACGTCATCCGCCCCATCGACAGCAGCCCACCCGTCGCCAGCGGCGGCAGCAGGTTCGCCAGGACGAGCACGGCGAAGGGCAGACCGAAGCGCCGGAACACCGGCCACACGCTGACGAGGCACAAGACGACCGCCAAGCCATAGAACATGTCGATGGTCTGGGTCGATGCGTAGTCGTAGAAGCCGCGCGTGTTGATGAAATTCACCCGATCCGTGACCAAGTTGTCGAGCCCCCGATACGCTCTACCCCACCCCACCTGCTGTTTGCTCCACTGCAGCGGATCTCCGGTGAGGAAGTAGATATACGTCGAGTAGGTGATGAGGCCGAGCCCGGGCAGCGCGGCAATCGCGACGCGGTCGGCATAGCGCGCGAAGGGCCATTGACGCCAATCGGTGCCCAGGTCGCGCCGCACGCGCGTTAACAACATCAGGCATAGGCGGCGAGAAAGGTGATCGCCGCGGTCGCCTGGTCTTCGCGCAGCCGCTCGCGCGCCAGGCGGTGGATGTAGACCAGCGCGACAAAAAAAGCGCCCAAAGAAATCAGAACACCCGCCCACATCGTCTGGCGGGCGACGAGCAGCGAGGCATACCGGACGAGCAGCGGATAGGCAGGGAAAAAGACGATGTTCTGCTGGCCACTCGCGGCTGCCGAACTCCACTGGTAGCCCTGCGACGCGATTCCCAAGTACCAACCGGCATCGAAGCGGGCCGGCAAGTTGAGGAACTCGTTCGTGTACACGCGCCAGGGCGGGCCGGTCGGCGGCCCATAGCCGAGGACGATGACGGAGAGGAAGCCGACGATGAGAACGCCCACGCGTGTGGTGAGAAAGATCGGCAACACCGCACGGGTGTCGTCGCGATGCCACCACCGCAGAATGGCGTGGCCGACGCGGAGAGGCAACGGCTGCCGGGGCCATAGGTAGGCACGAACGGCCGCGGCGAAGAGCGCCACCAATGCCGGACGGAGCCACGAGGTGAGCGACAGCCGCCCGAACGGCGTCCATTCGCGAAAGCCCCCGGTGACGACAACGGTCGTGGCGAGCAGGGCCGCGACGACGGCGATGATGTCGAGCACACGAGCCGCAGGCGGCAGCAGCGTTAGCGGCGGTCGGTGCGGCTGCTGCGCAGGGTGCTGGCCCGGGGCGTGATTCTCGGGCGGCGCGGGTAGACGGCGGTCTTCGTGCGGCGCGTGCGACGACATCCGGGCTATTGTCGCCCAAGCGCTCGATTCTCGACGCGGATGCGCGCGAGCATCAACGCCCCGAATCCCGCGCAAGCCAGCACGCCGGTGATGGGCGCCCACAGCGTCAGCGCGATGCCCGCAATCTCCCCGAGCACCGCCAGGTAGTTCGGGTGGCGCACAAACCGGTAGGGGCCGCGCGTGACGAGCGGCGCGTTTGGCAGCACCAGCACGCGGAAGGTCCAGCGGACGCCGAGCGTCGCCATGGCCCACAGCTTGAGGGCCTTCGCCACACCGAACAGCGCGAGGCCCGCCGCCATCACTTCCCCTGACAGCGGCCCACGCAACGCCCCTTCGACCGCCATGCCGGCGAAGCAGGCCGGATAGGCCCAGCGCATCGGTCCGTAGACGTCGCCCGCCGGCTCGACGGCGCCCCGACTGCGCAGCACGCGCTCGTTGAACGCGGAAAGCGCCGCCTCGCCGGCCATCAGCAGAAGAACCGACAGGAGGACCACGACGGACAGTGCCAAAGACGACATCTCCGTCAGTGCACGGTGCAAAGTTCAAAGTGCAAAACGAACAACACCAGCAAGAGTGCCGCGCACTTCACTGTGCACTCTGCACTCCGCCGACAGACGACCGGAAGCCACGAAGCACACGAAGTCTACGAAGGAGAGGTCTCAATATCCGTTCTTCGTGATCATCGTGGCCTTCGTGGCTACTGATTCACAGGCTCTCTGCACTTTGCACTTGTTTCACAGTCTCCGGCATACCTGATCATCTGCGCAAACAGGCCTGGCAGCCAGCGGGCGGCGAGCGCGGCGCCGGCGACGCCGGCGGGATAGTCCACCAGGCGGCGCATGGCGCGGTTGAAGCGCCACTTCGCCCGGAACCTGGCACGGCGGCGGTCACCGAGCTCACGGGCCATGCGCGTGCGGGAGATGCGGCCAGCAAGGACGTCGAGGGTGACGTCCGCGGCCAGCTCGGCCCCTTCGAGCGCCAGCCGCAGTCCGTCGCCCGTCATCGGGTCGATGAACCCGGCAGCGTCTCCGGCGAGCAGCAGGCCGGGGCGTCCCGGCATCTCGACGTCGACCGCCATCGGGCCGAGGACAGTCACTGCCGACGCGCGAACGGCGCGCGCGAAGCGCCATCGCAATTGGGCGTCGGATCTGACGGTGGACTCGAGCAGCGAGGCGGGCGCCCCGATGGCCCAGCGACGCGGCGTCGATGGTTGTCGCGCCAGGCCGAGCGCCGACGCGAGCGGCGAGCGGCGACCCTCGGCCGCAATGGTCACGCGCGCGGGCCGCGACTGCTCGCCTCCCGCTTTGCCGCGCACGCGAACGCCGCGGACCTCATCGTCGGTCACCAACGGGCCGATCACGCGCGTCCGTTCCTCCACAATTGCCCCGGCCGCCGACGCCGTCGTGATGAGCCATTGGTCCAGCGCGCGACGCGTGATCGCCCGACCGTGCACACCGTCGCCGTAGCGCCCATGAACGCTCACGTCACCCGGTCCGGTCAGCACCATGCCATCGATCGGAATCGACGCGGCGAGGACCACGGAGGTGTGGAGGTGCCGCGCCAGCACGGCGAGCGCGCCCGGGTTGAGCGTGTCGCCACACAGCTTGTCGCGAGGGAAGACGGCGCGATCGCAGATGCGAACGCGCACGCCGGCCTGGGCGAGGATCAGCGCGGCGAACGAGCCCGCTGGGCCGCCTCCTGCTATGACGACATCCTCAAACATTCAAGAATTTCGCGAGTGGTTGATGGATGATTGATTGAGGGTGAATGGGTGATTTGGCGATTGGGTGAAGCATTTCGCTATTGGGTGAGCGATGTCGTGATTGCGTGGAATTGCACGAAGTCGCGTGCACACCTATGTGTATCGCGTCGTTCAGGCCCGGACGTCGCGGCCTGCTTACGCACGTGAGCAAGCGGTGGTCGGTCAGCATCGCAATCAACCAGCCAAGGGCCGCGCCCTTGATATCCCGTTCGCCCCGAGCCCTTGGCAGGTTCTCGTTGTCTCCTCGGCGCGCTCCGCGCGCCTGGACCGCTCTGCGGATCCACCACGGGTACAAAATCCGATGACTCGCCAGATCTCCCAATCCACAATCCTTGAATAATCGTCGATCAACCAATCAACACGTCCTCAAGTGTGCTCATTGGCATTGCCCAGCACAAGAGCACTATTCTTCGATCCGAACCCCAGGCAATTGCACAACGCGGCGACGGGCTGCGTGGGCCGGCCGACGTGCGGGATGAAATCCAGATCGCACCGCGGATCGGGGTCGGCCAAGTTGATCGTGGGCGGAAGAAACCCTCGGCTGAGCGCCAGCGCGGTCGTGACCACCCCGGCGGCGCCGCTGGCGCCCTGGGGATGTCCGATCATCGACTTGGTCGACGATCCCGGCACGTCATCGGCCCGCGCGCCCAGCACAATCCGCGTGCAGCGTGCTTCGATAGCATCGTTGAGCTGGGTCGACGTGCCGTGATAGTTGACATAGCCGATCTCCTCGAGCGCGTGGCCCGAGCGCTCGAGGGCCATCCGCATGCAGCGCACGATCTGCTCGCCGTCGGGGTCCATTTGCACGCGGTGATACGCATCGCAGGTCGACGCATAGCCGTCGATGGTCGCGTAGATGGGCGCGCCGCGGGCGCGAGCGCGCTCTTCTCGCTCGAGCGCCATCATCCACGCCCCTTCACCGAGCACGAAACCGTCGCGGCCGCGATCGAACGGCCGCGATGCCTCGTGCGGCCGATCGTTGTAGTGCGTCGACACCGCGCGCATGCGCGAGAAGCCGAAGATCATCGACGCCAGCACACAGCCGTCCGTGCCACCCGAGAGCAGGACATCGAACTCTCCCGATTTCAGGAGCATCGCGGCATACCCGAGGGCGTCGGTCGAGCTGGTGCATCCGCACGAGAGCACGTGACTGATGCCGTGCAGGCCGAGCGAGATCGAGATCTCGCTCGACACCATGCCGCAGATCCCGACGGCAATCGCGTAGGGCGTCACGTGCTTGCCGCCGCTCGTATAGAAGTCCTCGTATTGGCGCTCGCCGATGTCGATGCCGCCGCCGCCGCTGCCGACGATCACCCCCGCCTTGGGCTCGCCGGCGCGCAGCCCGGCATCGTTC
>JAIVJN010000358.1 GCA_020200025.1 Acidobacteriota bacterium
CATCCTCGAGGCCCATGCCGGCGCCTTCGGTGATGAGGCTGTAGCTTGCCGGCCGTGTCTTGTGCTCGTGCGGCAGGCGGTGCCACATATACAACAGGGTCTCTTGGTGCATCGCCTCGTGCTCGAGAATGGCGAACACGGCCTCGGCTCCGCGGAGCAACGGATGATTCGGCACGTCGAGGTCTGCGTTGGCCAGCGCATCGAGGACCAGGGCGTCAGCCGCAACGGCGAAGGCCTGCACCTCCTCGCGCTTCGGCCAGCTCGAGGGCTCGTTGGCCTGACTCGCATCATCGGGATCGATGCCGCGCGCGAACAGACGTTCCAACCCGGCGTCCACGCCCGCACGACCGAGGCCCTTCTTGACCAGCGTGTTGAGGCTGAACGCCGGCAAATGGCCTTCGTAAAACACGATGGGATGCCGGAGCGCAATCGGCTTCGTGTAGTAGAGGTCGGGCGACAAGAGGTCGAAGAGCGCCGTGGTGCGAGCGCGATTGCGACGATACCAGGCGATGGCGGTGTCGCGGGCAATGGTCGGGATAGCGGTCGTCGGGGGTGTGGTGGTGATCATCTGCGAACCTGGGGGGGCCAATCACACGCATCACCTCCACCGATTCATCACAAAGAGGGTGCGCGGGGGACACCGCGTGGCAGACATGCAAAAGCCGTACGCCGCCGCACGACACGAACAACTCCCGTGTGGTGAGAATTTGGTGGATTGGAGGTGCGAGAGGAGAGTCAGATGCGACGACCGCTGCGGCGACGGGCGAGAGAGGTTCTCTCTCGCCCGTCGGTTGGTGTCGATGCTTACATCGTGCCCGCTGGGCAGGTCGCCGCCACCATCTTGAGCGACGTGGCATTGAATTCCTTCGGCGCGGCACCCGCTGACGTACCGGTTGCCGAGGGCGATCCGGTGGCCGAAGGTGAGGAGCCCATCGCGCCGTCGTCTACCTTGCCCTGGAGCTCGACGTGATGGTTCAGGTGCTTCTTCAGCTCATCGTCGCTGAGCCCTTCGATCTTGTACATCAGGCCGGCCACGGCCTTTCCTGCGCTCGCGCTCGCGGATCCGCTCCCGGTCGCCGTGCCACCCGACGTTGCGCCACTCGAGCTGGCTGCTCCCATTTTGACGTTCGTCAGGATGTAATCCTCGCCCATGCCTGCGCGTTCGGCGACATTGGGCTTCATCCCGGCGATGTCTTTTTCCAACTTGAGACAGCCGCTGATAGTCGTCACGCCCGTGGTTGAGGCATCGGACTTCGTCGTGGGCTGCTGAGTCGTCGGCGAGGCCGGACGCGGCGGCGTCTGTGGCTGAGATGGTGTCTGCGCCGAAAGCACCGCCGCCGTGCTACACGCCGCCGCAAGCGACAATACGAATCTGATGTGTTGCGTCATGATCCCTCCCTGGAACAAGGGGCATGACCACACAGGTCTGCCCAACATGAGGGGTGCAACCGACAGGCCAGCCGAATGTTCGTTTCCTGGAGCGATTCGTCCGACGGATGAAAGCCGTCCGGAAACGTCCGTGCAGCAACTACACGAACTGTCTCCGGGCTGACACGTGGCCTTCTGCGTCTGGCCCGCAGCCCGTCCTTTCTCACGGCAACGGCAGAGGCAGACGGCCAAATGCGGCATTCGAGGTACGGCATCCTCAAATACAAAGGATGAGCGAGGGAGAAAGCCGAGAGCTGAACGGCACGGCCCCGATCGATCACAAGCTCTCCGCTCGCGAATAAGCCCACTTGGGCGCGATGCTAATATGCGGGCGAAGGCTTCGTGGCACGCCCACTTCTGCTCTTGCTCGTCCTTGCGGCTGGGGTGGCGGCGACCCTCGGATTCGACGCCGCCATCGCACATCCGCGCGTGACGACCGCTCTCACTTGGAAGTCTGATATCTCTCCCATTCTCGAGCGGCGATGTCTGAGCTGCCATCGCGCCGGCGGGATTGCGCCCATGTCGTTTGAAAGCTACGAGTCCGCGCGACCCTGGGCGAGGGCCGTGCGCGAGGAGATCCTGGAGCGGCGGATGCCGCCCACCGCGCTGCGGTCCGGCACCATGCTGTACGAGAATGCGCGCACGCTGTCGCTCGGCGAGATGGAGCTCCTCGCCGCGTGGGTCGATGGCGGCGCTCCGAGCGGAGAAGAACCGTGGGTGACAGGAGTGCCCGCGCCGCCGACGACTGTTGCCGCTCCATCCGTTACACCTGCCGCCGATTGGCCGATCCGTCTCGACGGAAAAGCGGTGACCGAGCAGCTATCTCCCCTGACGCACCGCGTCCAGTTCGTCGTGCCGGCCGGATGGATTGGCGCCTGGACTCTCGATACGGGCGGGCTGCCCGCGCGCTCTGCCCGGCTGACGTATCCAGACGGCGCCGTGCTAGGCACCTGGACACCGGATGAGCCGCCGGTGCGGTATGCAGACAACGTCGGCATCGGTATCGACCGCCCGACCACCATCACGGCAGAGTTCACGCTGGCCTCTGCCGCTGACGCGGACGAGCGAGCGCGGGCTCGGCCGCAACTTCGGCTCGCACCTCGCAAGGACGTGCGCTCCCGCGTCCTGCGGCGCACCATGCGCGAAGCGTCACCGGTCGAGGAAGCGCGGTCACTGCTCGCACTTCGCCTCGAGCTTGCCGATCGGGATGCCACCGCCGACGTCATCGTCGAACGCAAGAACGGCGAGCGGGTGTTCCTGATGGCGATGGCGCCACCGGGAGTGCCCGATCCCATCAGCTATCGACTGCGCACGCCGCTCGTCCTGCGTGCGGGCGACGTCATCCGCGTGAACAGCACGGCATCTTTCATCCTCGACGTGGAAGAGATGCGTGCCGTGCGCGGATCGCCGAAAGCAGGCGAGCCCTGAGCGCCTCCAGGCGTACGAAAGGCTGCAGAGTGCAGAAGAGCTCTTACGAAGTTCACGGCGCACAGGTCGAAAGGCAACGAGAACTAGCCAAGGGCCAACTGACGGGTATCAAGGGCAAAGCCCTTGGCTAGTTCTCCCGTCCACTCGTCCAGCCCGCCACGTCGACGAAAAAGGGCAGCGTCGTCACTTTGCCGTTTCGTTGAAGCTGCAGCCACACCCCGTAGCGTCCGGGTCGGGGAAACAGCACTTCCAGCGTGATGTTCGTCTCGGCGGTCGAACGCACTTCCACACCCTCGTCCGGATGTGAATGCACCGGTTCGGTGGCGCCCTCGCGAACCGCGAACAGGTGTGCCCATGCGCCCAGCCAGGTTTCCCAGCCCGTGAGCGCCTCGCCCGTGGCGGCGTCGGTCAACCTGAACGTGAGATAAGACCAGTTGCCGGCCATCTCGATGTTCGACTCGATGGTCGCGCGGATGCCGTCACGCTCGGAGGACTTCGTGGGTGTCACGAGCGCAGTCGCCGGCTGGTCGCCGTCGACGACGACCACTGCCTCCAGCAACTGCGGCAGGGCTCCGGCAGGAACGACGTCGAGCAGGAAGTGGTAGCGGCCCGCTCGTGGGGCCGTCCACGTCAGTGAGAGATGTCCTTCGTCGCTTACGGTCGGATGAACGTGCTCGAACACTTGGAGGTCCGATGACACGACGAACATGTGAGCGGGCTTCTCGTGCACGACGAGGAAGTCGCTGACGCCCTCCTTCGTGCGAGGGTGACTGACACGCAAGCCGAGGGTAAAAGGTCGACCTGCCACGGCGGGTCCGTCCTCGCGCGTGACGTCGAGAACAAACGACTCGTGTGTGTCCGCTTTGAACGCCGTCAGCGCCATCCCACAACGCGGACATTTGCCCGGTTCCTCGGCGCGAACGTCGGGGTGCATGGGGCACACCCATGTGGACCCCGGAAGCTGTAACGTCAGCGACGCCGCGAGGAGCAGGTTCAGCAGCACGAACCGATCTTACTCCTCGGCGCGGCAACTTGAACGCGGGCATCCGCTGAGGTACGAAAAAACAGCATTCGAAACCCGCGTTCCACCGTCGGCACCGTGACTGAGATTCACGACTATATGCGGCTGCTGTTCGCGCGTGCCGGGCGCACGTTCTGCCGCCAGTGCGGTCAGGAAGTGATACGGGAAACGGCGGAGGTCGTGGCCACTGAGCTCCTCGCCCTGCCGCGCGGGACGCGTCTGCTGCTCGGCTTCGAGATGCCCATCGTCGCCATGGCTGCCGCCGACGCCGCCGGAACAGATGATGACGCCGACCATGAGCTCGCCATCGGCGGTCAGGATACCGGGCAACTCTCTTTTCCGCCTGAGGGCACTGGAGATCGTGGCGTCACATCGGCCGCGCGATCGGCCCACGACACGAGCGCGTCGGTCGTAGCGGCGACCTTGGATGCGCTGAGGCGCAAAGGATTCGGCCGGCTCTTGCGCGACGGCCAAGCGGTGACGTTCGAAGATGTGAATCCGGCCGATATCGCCCGACAGTCGTCCATTTACGTGGTCGTCGATCGGCTTCGGATCGAAGGCGACCTGCGTGCCCGGCTCACCGACTCGATCGAGATCGCCTATCAAGAGGGTGGCGGTGCGGCATGGGCGTTGGAGCTTGGCGACGAAGGTCGCGAGGCCAAGCGGCACCGGTTCTCCGAGCGCTTCGAATGCCGTCGCTGCCATCTCACCTACGAAGATCCGCAACCGCGTCTCTTCTCGTTCAACAACCCGTTCGGCGCTTGCCCAACCTGCCACGGGTTTGGCAACATCATCGAGCTCGACCTCGATCTCGTCATTCCCGACCCCTCGCGCACGATCGCCCACGGCGCCATCGAGCCGTGGACGAAGCCGCACTACCGCGCTCATCTAGCAGAGCTCAAGCGGATGGCGAAGGTGCAAGGCATCCCGCTCGACGTGCCCTGGCGCGACCTGCCCGACGAACAGCGCCGCCTGATCGTCGAGGGGGATGGTGCTGACTTCGAGGGTATTCGCGGATTCTTCCGGTGGCTCGAACGGAAGAAGTACAAAGTGCACGTGCGTGTCTTCCTGAGCAGGTATCGTGGCTATCTTACGTGTCCCGATTGTCTCGGCACACGGCTCCGTCGGGAAGCTCGAGATGTCCGGGTCGGATCGATGACCATCGATCGGGTGTCGGCGCTCACCGTGCGCGAGGCCCAGAAGTTTTTCGAGGGGCTGGAATTGTCGGAGAAGGAAGCCGCGATTGCCGACAAGGTCCTCAAAGAGATTCAGCGCCGGCTTGGATTTCTCAGCGATGTCGGCCTGGACTATCTCACGCTCGATCGGCTGTCGTCGACGTTGTCGGGGGGCGAAGCGCAGCGGATCAATCTGGCCACGTCGCTCGGTTCGGCCCTCGTTGGCACCTTGTACGTGCTCGACGAGCCATCGATCGGCCTGCACTCACGGGACAATCAGCGGCTCATCGACATCCTGCGACAGTTGCGCGATCAGGGCAACACCGTCCTCGTGGTCGAGCACGACGCCGACATGATCACGGTGGCCGACTACGTCATCGACATGGGGCTTGGAGCCGGCGAACATGGGGGGCGCGTCGTCTATGCGGGCACGCTCGAGGGACTCAAGGCCGAGCCGCGGTCCCTGACCGCCAAATACCTGCGTGGCGAGCTCTCGATCCCGGTCCCGGCGTCTCGTCGCCGCGGCCCGCCCCAGCGCCTGCGGCTGCGTGGGGCGCGCGAGCACAACTTGAAGGACGTCGATGTCGAGATTCCTCTCAATACGCTCACCTGCGTGACCGGCGTGAGCGGATCCGGCAAGTCGACGCTGGTGCACGATGTGCTTTACGCGGCGCTCAAACGGGTGAAAGGCGATTGGGATCGCAAGGTGGGCGCGCACACCAAGCTCGAAGGGCACGAGCTCGTGAGCGACGTCGTGCTCGTCGATCAGGCACCCATCGGCCGCACTCCGCGATCGAACCCGGTCACCTACCTGAAGGCGTTCGATCCGATTCGCGAGCTCTTCGCATCGACGAAGGACGCAAAGACTCGCGGGCTGACGGCAAGTCACTTCTCATTCAACGTGCCGGGTGGACGCTGCGAGGCATGTCAGGGCGAAGGCGAAGTGCGGGTCGAGATGCAGTTTCTGGCCGACGTCTTCGTCCCCTGCGAGCAGTGCGAAGGTCGCCGCTTCAAGCCGCAGGTCCTCGACGTCCGCTACCGCAACAAGTCGATCGTTCAGGTGCTCGCCATGACCGTGCGCGAGGCGCTGTCCTTTTTCAGCAGCTCGCCCAAGGTGCTGCGCCGTCTTCAACTGCTCGACGAGATCGGCCTTGGCTATTTGCGCTTGGGACAGCCAGCGACGACTCTGTCGGGCGGCGAAGCGCAGCGCATCAAGATCGCCGCGCACCTGGCATCGCATGCGGGCGAACGTGTGCTCTACATCCTCGACGAGCCGACGACGGGTCTGCACTTCGACGACATCGCCAAGCTGCTGTCCGCGTTTCGTAAGCTCCTCGACGCGGGGCACACGTTGCTCGTCATCGAGCACAACATGGACGTCGTCAAAGTCGCCGACTGGATCATCGACCTGGGGCCTGAGGGCGGCGAGGCCGGCGGGTACGTGCTGGCAATGGGTACGCCCGAACAAGTGGCGCACGTGCCCGAATCGCACACGGGCCGCTTCCTTCGAGAGATCCTCTCCTCGGGGAGAATGCTACAGACGGTGAGTCGGTGAGAACGGCATACGGCCCACCTGCGCTCGCGCGTTTTTCAAGCGAGCTACGGTGGACACACGGCAGACACACGGCAGGGGGGAAGATCGACGGCGGACGGCATGCGGTCGGCGACGAAGCAACCGGGTTGCTCTCGAGGATTCGCTGGAGCAACCCGGTTGCCTTGTCAGTGACTCTGAACTTCTGCACTTTTGCACTCACTCTGAACTCTGCACTCTGAACCTGCACTTGCCGGTCACTCATCGTGGAAGGCACGCGTGGATCACATGCACAGCATTGGCTTGACGTTCGCGTTGATCGTTGCAGGTACGGTCACCGGCGCCTCTCTTGGCGCCCAGTCGTCGCGCGATCAGGCGCTCGATGCACTCCGTAGCCCGGACGTCGAACGACGCCGAGAAGCGTTGCAGCAAATCAGCCGTGCGGGCTTCCCCGACGCCGCCGGCGCGGTTGCGGCGCTCGCCGCCGATCCAGACGACACGATTCAACTTGCTGCGCTCGATACGCTCATCACCCTCTTGGTGTCCGACCCAGCGCAAGCCGGTGGTGGCCCGCGCGGTGCCTTCGAGGCAGGCCTCGAGCCGGCCCGCCCCGTGCCGTCGGGCGCGTACGAGGCGGTCGCGGCGGCCATGAGCGACACACACGCGCAGGTCAGGCTGCACGCGGCCTACACATTCGCAATTCTGGCGACGTCGAAACAGGGACTGGTGTCGGACTCCGCCGTCGTTGCTGCCCGTGGAGCCCTCGGAGAGATGCTCGCGGACTCGGCTCACGACGTGCGACTAGCGGCCATCGGCGTAGCAGCTCGTGTCTTCCGGTCGTCGCCGCACGGTCCACCACCCGTGCCCTCACCGCTCCCGGAGCCGCTCATCGAGGGCCTGATCGCGGCCATGAACCAGTCCGATCTCCGCGAGCAGACGGCGGCCATGCAGGCGCTCGGTCATGCCCGCGAAACGCGCGCGCTCGAGGCGCTCACCGAACGGTTCTCCTTCCATCGGGCGCAAGGTCCACGCGAGCTTGCCGTCGCTGCGCTCGATGCCCTGGCACGGCTCGCGCACCCCGCGAGCAGCGACATGGTTCGCGCCCTCGCCTCCGATCCCTGGGCTGCCAACGGCGATCCGTACACCGCCGTACTCTTTGCCCGCGAGCGCTTGCTGCACGACGGGTCATCCGAGACATTGAAGAAGGTGGCATCCGATCGGCGGCTGGGTGCCCGCGCACGGGACTATCTGGCCGAGCTCGGCCTCGTCCCGTGATCCTGCCGGCCGACTTCTATCACCGTCCGACGCTCGATGTCGCCCGCGATCTGATTGGCAAGGTGCTCGTCCGCGATGCGCGGTCCACGCGAACGGCGGGCGTGATCGTTGAGGTCGAGGCGTATATCGGTGAGGATGATCCCGCTTGTCACGCGGCTCCCGGGCCCACCGCGCGCAACGCCCCGCTCTATGGCCCGCCAGGGGTCGCCTACGTCTATCTGAATTATGGGCTCCACGCCCTGTTCAACGCCGTCACGGAGCCCGAGGGCGCACCCGCAGCCGTCCTCATTCGCGCGCTCGAGCCGGTGGAGGGCCTCTCATTGATGCGCCGGCGTCGATCGCGTGCACCGTGGAGGCGGGGGAAACCTCTCGTGCCCGACCACGAGCTCTGTCGAGGCCCAGGAAACCTGACCTGCGCCCTGGGGATCACGCTCGCCGACAACCGCCGGCGGCTCACCGCCCCTCCGTTGTCGATCGAAGATCGGGGCCTCACCGCCGGTGAAATCGAGTGGAGCTCGCGCATCGGCATCTCGGTTGGAACCGAGCACGCCTGGCGATGCAGCGCTCGAGGACATGCGTCCCTCTCGGGACCGCGCACGCGAAGAGGCCCATCGCCGGCCTAGACGTGGACTACTCGCCGCGCGGATCCGTCACGGAAGCGTCAGGCGCTTTCGCAAAGTGAATCGTCAACTGCTTGTAAGGCATCTTGATGC
>JAIVJN010000359.1 GCA_020200025.1 Acidobacteriota bacterium
GTCCCGGGGCCGAAGACGTGCAGATAGCGCCGGGCCAGCTCGAGCCGTGCGTCGCCCGGGCCGATGTCTGGTGGCGGCGCCATCCACATGGTCGGCTGCTTCGCGCCGTCCCATCGCATTCGCACTCGGCCTGTCAGCGTGGCGTACCGTAGTCGGTTCGGTGGCTCACCGAGCGCCCGCGCCGCCGCGCCCTGCGTCATGCGCGTGTCCCCCAGCAACTGTCCCAGTCGATCGGCGAGTGCCTCGGCTACACGCCGAGTCGAGCCCGTGTCTGGCAGCCGCCCGACGGTGAAGACCGGGGCATCCCGTGCATCGACGACAAAGGCGCTGTAGCGGGGGCCCCACAGCTGCTCGAGGGACGGCGCCTCCCAGGTCGTCGCCGCCGTGCCATCCACGCGCGTGGATTGACAGCAGCGCGGCTCGCGGCATGCTGTCTTGCAGACCCGCCCATCCGCGCGCCGGAGCGACGATGTGTCATGCGGCAGCCGTTCGTCGAGCGCCTGCACGGCCCGGCGGAAGGCGAGAATCTGCGTACGCGTCAGGCGAAGCCGGGTCGTTTCGAGCATGGCTAGCGCAGCTCGTCGTAGCGCACCGCGATGATCTCGAGGCGCTTGGGTCCGCGTGGCGCGCGAAGCGTCACCGTGTCTCCGACCTTGGCCGTCAGCAGCGCCCTGGCCAGCGGAGAGCGCCAGGACACGCGTGCGTTGCCGGAATCGAGCTCGTCCACGCCGACAATGGTGACCTCGCGCTCGTCGCCCGCCTCGTAGAGGATCGTGACGGTCGCGCCGAAACGCACCCGTTCGTGCGTCTTGCCCGAGTTGTCCACCACCACGGCCCGGTCGAGACTCTTTGACAGATAGCGGATCCGCCGGTCGATTTCGCGCAGCTTCCGCTTTCCGTAGATGTAGTCGCCGTTCTCCGAGCGGTCGCCATTGCCCGCGGCCCACGCCATGGTCGGACGATCGGCGGCCGCTCCACCTTCCACAGGCGTCCGAGCTCCTCCTGTAGTCGTCGGTAGCCGCCCGGCGTGATGTAGTTCTTGACCTCGTCAATCATAGGGACAGATCGCGGGGCGTCAGTTCTGCCACACCGCGAATCCCTGTGCCCGTAACCATGCGGCGAGTTTTGGTTCCATGCAGGCCGCAATCCGGTACGGCAGGCGCGAGAACCCCTCCACCAGGTCGAGCCTCAGCCTGAGGCCATAGGTGCGGACGAAGCGTCCGGACTGCGTTCCCACCCGGTGACGCTCGAACCGCTCTACTGGCGTCAGCCCCGTCACCCCGATGTACAAGCAGTCGCCCGACGCGCCGCCAGGATTGCGCTCGCGGAAGGCGCGGTTCTTCCAGATCGCCCGATCGAGCTCGATGGCGTAGACGCTGTGGTGGCCCCGTGACCACGATCTCGCCGACAAGCCTGCGCACAGTGAGAAGAACTCCGCCTCGACTCCGCTCGCCCGACTGGGTTCGAGCGGCTCGCCCGCGTCAATCCTTCGTTTTCCACCCCACCGGAAGAAGACGTCGGACGAGGTCTTCTGCGCGCGGATCACGTACCCGCATCCCCATTGCGGATACTCCGCGTGCCGGACGATGTCGCCGGGCGCCATGGGTTGGTGCGCGTCAGGCTCTCACCGCGCCGCCGGCGGGTGCGCCGCGATCTCCTCGAACAGCTTCTTCCCCACGACTCGATGCACCGCCGTCGGGGTGACCCTCATGGTAGTCCAACGTGGGCTCATGGACGCGAACGAGCTGACGACCCTGGAAGGCACATGGGGTGCACGCTCGGCGGGAGCGGTGCGAAGTGTCGCGGCGGCGATGTGTCGGAGTGTCCGATTATCGAGGCGTTGTCGCGGGAAAGCCGAACGAGCACAGGCATCCCTGCGCCCGTTCAGTCGAGGGCCT
Organism: Acidobacteriota bacterium; assembly: GCA_020200025.1. GTDB lineage: Bacteria > Acidobacteriota > Vicinamibacteria > Vicinamibacterales > UBA2999 > JAIVJN01. Next base: position 1,899 of record JAIVJN010000359.1, read on the forward strand.
ACTGGCAGAGCGGGCAGCAGCCGGAACTGCACACCGAACTCGCTGCCAGCGCGGTCGTGCCGAACACCGCCACCAGCGCCATCGCCATTCCGAGAATCTTTGCTTTCATCGCATGTGTCCTTCCGACGCTGTGACAGCCCATCTGCCACTTTTCGAAGCGTAGGCCCTTCATTCGACCCAGCTCTTGACCTTGAAGTCGCCTTCAAGGTGTGTACTGTAGGGAATGGCTGGTTTGCTCATCGGGGACGTCGCGCGCCGCATCGGCGTCAGTGCCCCCACGATCCGGTACTACGAGAGCCTGGGCCTTCTGACGGCCCCGCGTCGATCGACCGCCGGCTATCGCCGCTATACCGAGGCTGCGGTGGAGGAACTGCGCTTCATCAAGAAGGCACAAGGGCTCGGATTCTCGCTCGACGAGGTCAGCGAGATTCTCAAACTCACACGCTCAGGGCAGACGCCCTGTTCGCAGGTGTTGTCCCTCGGCCACCAGCACCTGGCGGCGGTGGAGGAGCGCATCCGCCAGCTGCAGCGCTTCCACGAGCTGCTTGCTGCGGAACTGAGCAAGTGGGAGCAGCAGGAGACGGCTGTCAGCTGCGGCGGCTTGTGCCAGTTCATCACCGACGCAGAGGAACGCACGATCACGCCTGACACGGAGACGCTTCAGCGAGACATCACGCAGTCTGCGAGGCAAACGAGCCGAAAGGCGCGCGCGTGATTCGTACTGTCGTGTCAAGCAGTGGCGCCGGAGTCATCGCGGGTTTCATGACCCGTCCATGCTGCGTGATTCCCGCCGCGTTGTCCGTCGCGGGGATGAGCAGCGCCACCTTTGTCAGCGTGGCCGTGGCCTACCGGCCGGTGTTCCTGGCATTCAGCCTCACAGTCGCGCTGGCCTCGCTCTGGATGACGTTCCGACGCGAGGGCGGATGGTTCAACCGGTCTCTATCGGTGGCCGCAGCGGTCTTTGGGTTCGTGGTCGCCATTCGTGTTCTCGGAGTGCTCTGATGATCAAGCATGTTGTTGGCGTCGTGGTGTTGGCCAGCGGCCTCTGGCTGATGCCGAGGTCAGCGTCCGGCCAGATGACTTGAAGCGGCTGCGCGAATCCGTACCTGCCCGGGTGGCGGGGCGTATTGACAGAAGGCGTGACCGGCAGTCGGGTCAGAGTCGGCGCATGGCTCGTGGCGGAGGACCGCGATCGCGCCTATGACGGGTCGTCCGAGGTTGACAACTCGATGCAGGAGCGGACGCAGATCATGGTGCCGTTGCTGACGCTGGACGTGCGCGTCACCGATCAGTTCGGCGTGCAGGCTGCTGCGAGCATCCCCGACGTCACGCGCTCGGCCGTCATCCCCAGACCGGCCGGCCCAGCCACGTTCAGCGAGACGTTCAGCGGTATTGGCGATACATCGTTGATCGGCTGGTACAAGCTGCGACCAGTCAACGGCTGGTACACCGTGGTGAACGTCGGCACGTCCTTGCCGACGGGGAAGACGGAGCGGCCTCGCTTCCGCGAGGAACTGCAGGATGGCAGCCTGGTGCCGATGTCTCGGCTCCAACGTGGCTCCGGAACTCTCGATCCACTGGTAGGTGCGAATGCCGCGCGCCGGTTTCGCCGCGTGATGACCGCATTCGGTAGCGTGGCGGCGCGGTTGCCGTTATACGAGAACGGCAATGGGTTGCGTACCGGAGCGTCGTGGGAGGTGAACTCCGGCCTGGCGCGCGAGCTGGGTACCTCGCGTCTCACAGGTCTGGCGCGGCTGGCGTGGCTGCACCGAAATCAAGATGTGTTCGAGGGGACATCCGTGCTGGTCGGTGGCGGCAATTGGCTCTACCTGACGCCTGGAATCGCCGCACAGATCGGCAAGGGCATCAACGTGCAGGCAGAGGTCAAGGTGCCAATCTACCGTTCGCTTGCCAACACGCAACTGGACTCGCCGGCCATCTTCCAGTTCGGCATCAGCCGGGCGTTCTGACATGATGAGGTTCCCATGCGAAAGATCCTTCCACTCGTAGCACTCGTGAGCGTCTTCGGCTCCGGGATCCCCGCCGCCGGCAGTGTTCAGGCGTCCTTGCAGACGTGCGTGATCAAGGTGGAGGGTATGGCGTGCGGCGCCTGCGCGGCGCGCGTCGAGCGGGAGGCCAAGAAGATCGATGGCGTCACCGCCGCCAAGGTGAGTCAGCCGAAGAGCAGAGCGGAGGTGACCTACGATCCCGCCAAGACGTCACCAGAGGCCATCGCGAGAATCATCACCGAAAAAACAGGCTTCGCGGCTGAAGCCGACGAAGGCCATTAGGGCTCGGCTGCGTAGGCTACCTACGACCCAGCTGGCACACGAGTTTTTGCCGTGCGGACGCGGAGCTTGCCATCCTTGCTTTCCGTCCAGGCGAATACCAGTTCGTCGTCGGACTGCGCCACCCGCGGGTAGCCGCTCGCCCGCGCGCCCTCGATGGCCGCCACCGTCGTCAAGTCGGACTTCCGACCAGACGAGTACACCCTCCGCGCGCTGAACTGCGACCGCTGGTCGGCGAACTCGATCCATGTCGCCACGGCGGACCCATCGGGGAGCAGCTCGATGTCCACACGTCCAAGCGCAGACGTCTCGTCGAGTTGAATGGGCTCGCCGACCGTTCGACCGGCGTCCAGCGAGAACGCGGCGTATGCGTGGCCCACGTCGTTCTTGACGGTGAACCACGCGATCGCGACGGTGCGCCCCCGCGCGCTCAGCATCGGACCATTCACCGGACACGCGGGGATCTTCCAGCGGTCGTTATGCACAGGCTTCGGCTCGGTCCATTTGCCGCTCTCGAGGCGCGATACATAGATGTCGCGCACCTCGTCCTCGGTGCGGTTTCTGAACGCCACCACTGGGCCTCCTGACCTGGCGACGTCGTCCTAGAAGAGCTTCGTCAGAAGGCGTCCTTGATCCCCCAAATCGGGTGGGCGATCTGCTCGGCGAGCCTCCTGTTCGGCGCCATCGGAGTAATCGCAACCGTGTGTTGGTCGATCACCCGGAGGCTCTCTGGATCCAGTTGCTGATAATTGGAAGGGTCCGCCGCTGAAATC
>JAIVJN010000257.1 GCA_020200025.1 Acidobacteriota bacterium
GTACAAAGGTCTTCATGCATTCCCAGCGCGGCCACGGCGACCGAAATGTTCTCCACCTCGTGGCTGGTCACCGCCGCCAGCGCTCGCGCACGCGCAAGCGAGAGCCGCTCTAGAAGGAAGTGGCTCCCACCCCGGCCGATGACGACGGGAAGCCCGTAGTTCTTCGCCCGCGCGACGTTGTAGCGGTCGGGATCCTTCTCGACCGCGAGCACGGGCACGCCGAACTCGCGCAACAGCAGACACAAACGCAGCCCGACGTCGCCGAGGCCGACGACCACCACGTGGTCCTTGCGCGGAACCATCCGCGAGCCGATTATAGTGGTGAGCCGGCGATCGAGCAGGCGGTCTACGACACCCGCGGTAAAGAGCGCGGTGAAGGCAAGAGCCGCGAGCACACACACAGCCGAGAAGAGTTTGAACCAGTCGGGGCTCTGGTCGATGGCCTGGTTCGGACCAACGGTGACGATGACTTTCGTCACTGCGTAAAAAGCGTCAATGGGCGATAGGCCGAGCACGAGTACCGTCGCCACGGTATCCAGGACGAGGATGAGCAGGAACCCGAAGAGGCCAGCCGTCAGGATCCGGGCGCCGGGCTCGAAGGGGCGAATGAGCGAGACCACGTTCGCCAGCAGCCGCTGGCCGCGGCGAGGGCCGGATGCCTTGATATCAACGAGCCGCGGGTGACCGTCGTCGGCCCGCACGCCGCAGAACCCCTCCTGGGTGCGCCGCACCCAGAGCAGGCGGTCATCGAGGCAGGGTGCGGCCAGCGTGGGAGCAACGATCTTGGCCATGGACGTGACATGGATGTTGCCCACGGCACGCTCAAGTTGGGCGGCGACGATCCGGCTGTGCACGGTGACGATCAGGTGCACCCCTGGCCGAACGTACTCCACGACGAGCGCGAGCCGGAGCGCGACTGCATCGTCCCTCGAGAAGACAATCACGGAGTCGACCTGCTCGCTCAGCGCCTTCCGGATTTCGGCATCGCTCGGGTGTGACAGGCGGGTCACCTGCGCTGCGGCGGCTTGGAGGGCGCGCTGCGTGGCGTCGGGTAGCTCGCCGGGCCCGATGAGAAGAACGCTCCGGCTGCCGGAGCCGTCGACTGAAGATCGGTTGTCCATCTCACCACAGTATTCCTAGGAACCGGCCGCCAAGTCGGCGATGATCAACGACCCGAGGTCGTCCGCGTCGGTGGCCACCGGTCCGCCGCCGATGTCGGCCAGCAGCTTGGCGCATGCC
>JAIVJN010000360.1 GCA_020200025.1 Acidobacteriota bacterium
AAGAAAAGGTGCTCGCCGCCCATCGCGCCGGCGTGAAGAGCATCATCGTGCCGAAAGATAACGAGAAGGACCTGGCGGACATCCCCACGGGCGTGCTCGACGCGCTCGACATCTACCTCGTGACGACGATGGACGAGGTGCTGAAAACGGCGCTCGAGCGGCCGCTCACACCTCTCGGCCCCGAGGCACCGTCCGCCGTGGACGTCGACGTGGATGCCGCCGATCGGCTGACGCACTGAGAGAGTGCAGAGTTCAGGGTGCAGAGTGCAGAGTTCGAAGGGCGGAGCGTCGAGCGTCACTCCCGTCGGGCCGAGCTTTTTTCGACTCTGAACTCTGCACTCTGAACTCTGAACTTGAAGATTGACGCTGAGTTCGTCACGAGCGCGACGGCCGCGGGCGGGTATCCGAAAGATGGCCTGCCCGAGCTCGCGCTGGCGGGACGCTCCAACGTCGGCAAATCGAGCCTGATCAACGCGCTGGTGGGCCGGACCATCGCCCGCACGAGCGCCGAGCCTGGCAAGACGCGCCTGGCGAACATCTATCGGGTGGCGCCGGTCTCGGGGCCGGCCTTCTACCTGATCGACTTGCCAGGGTATGGCTACGCGCGTGCCGGGCGCGCGCCGGCGGGAACACAGCGGTCGGCACAAGCCGGGCGCGCGGCGGCGTTGGAGGAGTTCGCGGCGATCACGGCGGCGTACTTCGAGCGTCTAACGAACCAGGTTGGCTTCGAGACCTCACGTAGCCAGCGATCGAACCGGGTTGGCTTCGACACCTCAGGTAGCCAACCCGGTTCGCTAGCGGCGCTGCTCCTCGTCGACAGCCGGCATCCGGGCTTGCCATCGGATGCACAAGCGTGGGCGTGGTTGGGACAGCGTGCGGTCCCGCGGTTCGTCGTCGCGACGAAGGTCGACAAACTGACGCGGGCGGAACGAACGCGTCATCTGAACGAGTTGGCTCGGATTTTTGCAGGACCGGTGACCGCCGTCTCGGCCGCCACCGGCGAAGGACTAGAGGCACTGTGGACACTGATCGCAAGGCTGCTGCGGCAGCCACCGCCGACACCGGCGCCCTCCCCAGCCACACCGAGCAGGTAACGCTCGACCTGTCAACGCTCAAGGAGCTGGGCGTCACCGCGCTGACCAAGATCGCGCGGGAGCTCGAGATCCCGGGCGCCACGGGCATGCGCAAGCAGGAGCTCATCTTCGAGATCTTGCGCGCGCGCGCCGAGAAGGCTGGCTTGATCTTCTCGGAGGGCGTGCTCGAAGTGCTGCCGGACGGCTTCGGCTTCCTCCGCGCACCCGACTACAACTATCTGGCGGGTCCCGACGACATCTACGTCTCGCCATCGCAGATTCGGAAGTTCGATCTGCACACGGGCGATACCGTGTCCGGCCAGATCCGCCAGCCCAAAGAGGGCGAGCGTTACTTCGCGCTCATCAAAGTCGAGGCGGTCAACTTCGAGCCGCCGTCGCGCGGGCGCGAGCGTGTCTTCTTCGAGAACCTCACGCCGCTCTACCCGCAAGAGCGCGTCAAGCTCGAGGCCGATCCCGAGAATCTCTCGACGCGCGTCATGGATCTCATGACGCCGCTTGGCAAAGGCCAACGCGGCCTCATCGTCGCCCCGCCACGTACCGGCAAGACGATGCTGCTGCAAGCGATTGCCAACTCCGTCACCGCGAACCATCCCGAGGCCTACCTCATCGTCCTCCTGATCGACGAGCGTCCGGAAGAGGTCACGGACATGCAGCGATCGGTCAAGGGCGAGGTCGTCTCCTCCACCTTCGACGAGCCGGCCCAGCGGCACGTGCAGGTGGCCGAGATGGTGATCGAAAAGGCGAAGCGCCTCGTCGAGCACAAGAAGGATGTCATCATCCTGCTCGACTCGATCACCCGGCTGGCCCGCGCCTATAACACCATCGTGCCGACGTCAGGCAAGGTGCTGTCCGGCGGCGTCGACAGTAACGCCTTGCAGCGTCCGAAGCGGTTCTTCGGGGCCGCACGCAATATCGAGGAGGGCGGCTCGCTCACCATCGTCGCCACCGCGCTCGTCGACACCGGATCGCGTATGGACGAGGTCATCTTCGAGGAGTTCAAAGGCACCGGCAACATGGAGGTGCACCTCGATCGGAAGCTCGCCGATCGCCGCGTCTTCCCGGCGATCGACATCCAGAAGAGTGGCACGCGAAAAGAAGAGCTGCTGATGGCGAAAGAGGATCTGAGCCGGGTCTACGTGCTTCGGCGCGTGCTGACACCCCTGTCGCCCGTCGAGGCCATGGAGCTGCTGCTCTCGAAAATGGGCAAGACCAGGACGAACCAGGAATTTCTGTCGGCGATGTCGTCTGGGAAATAGGACTGTCGAGTGCCGCCTCCCCGGCCACAGGCCGCTACGGAGCGGCCGCGCCGCAGCTCGCATAGGCGAGCGAAGGCGGGCAGAGTGCACTCCTCGGCCCATGCTAGAGTCGATCTGAGCATGGCGAAGAGCCGATCACGATCGAACGCCGCCGACCAATCGAACCGCGTGGTCAAGGTCGGCCTCACGCAAATGGCCTGTGGCGATCAACCCAAGGCCAATCTTGCTCGCCAGCTTCGCCTCGCCGAGCAGGCGATGAAGGCAGGTGCGCAGATCGTCTGCACGCATGAGCTGTTCGCGTCCCAATACTTCTGCCAGATCGAGGATCACCGGTTTTTCGCGCTGGCCGAACCGATTCCGGGACCGTCCACCGACGCGCTCGGCAAGCTGGCCAAGAAGTACGGCGCCGTTGTCATCGCCTCGCTCTTCGAGCGGCGGGCGGCGGGCTTGTATCACAATACGGCAGCGATCCTCGACGCCGACGGCTCGCTGCTCGGCGTGTATCGCAAGATGCACATCCCCGACGACCCGCTCTACTACGAGAAGTTCTACTTCACCCCGGGCGACACGGGCTTTCGCGCCTGGAAGACAAGGCATGCGACGATCGGCGCCCTCATCTGCTGGGATCAATGGTTTCCGGAAGGCGCTCGGCTGACCGCCATGCAAGGGGCCGAGATTCTCTTCTATCCCACGGCAATCGGCTGGCATCCGAGCGAAAAGCCTGAACACGGGAAGGCGCAACACGAGTCCTGGGAGCTGATGCAACGCAGCCACGCCGTGGCGAACGGCTGCTATGTCTGCGCACCGAACCGGACGGGGCACGAGATCATTCGCGACCCACGCGGTCGGCCTGTCAACGCCGATGGCATCGAATTCTGGGGCCAGTCGTTCGTGGCGGGGCCAGACGGCCAGGTGATCGAACGCGCGCCGAGCGACGGCGAGCACGTGCTGGTGGTCGAGTGCGACCTGGCACGTGTCGAACGCAGCCGCACGCACTGGCCGTTCCTGCGGGATCGGCGCATCGACGCCTACGGTGACCTGACGAAGCGCTACATAGGCGCGTGATCCGGGTGCGACTGGTGCGACAGGTACTCAGGTACGTAGGTGCGCGTGCGCAAGTGCGACAGGTCCCTGGAGGTCAGGTGCGTCGGTGAGGTGCCGATCGGACCTGCACTCACGCACCCATTGCACTGGTCGCACTCGCACCCAAGTACCTGAGCACCAGTCGCACCCTGTCCGTCGCACCCGCCATTCAGCCCATGCCGCCAACCACCGGTACTCCTCGTGAGAACGGCTATTCCTTCCCCCCCGAATGGCATCGCCATGCGGGAACCTGGATAAGCTGGCCCCGTCCCGAGGGCATCTCATTCCCCGATCGCTATCACGAGAGCATCGAGGATGTCATTCAGGCCGTCGCGACAATCGCGCGCTTCGAGCCCGTCCACCTCAATGTCCCGAACGGCAACTACGAACGGATCGTCCGGGGCATGCTCATCGATCGCGGCGTGCCGCGACACCGCCTGCGCTTTCATCACATCGCCAGCAACGAGTGTTGGACCCGCGATCATGGGCCAGCCTTCGTGCTGCGCGAGCGACGGGGCCACATCGATGCCGCCGTCGTCGACTGGGCCTTCAATGCCTGGGGCGACAAGTATCCGCCGTACGATGCCGACGATGCCGTGCCGCAGGCGGTGGCGCGAGAGCTTGGCCTGCCGCTCTTTGCCGCCGACATCGTCATGGAAGGCGGCGCCGTCGATTTCAACGGTGCCGGTACGGTTCTGACGACGACGGCGTGTCTGCTCAATCCGAATCGCAATCGGGGCCTTCCCCGCGCCGACGTCGAGCGCCATCTGCGCGATTATTACGGGCAGGGCCACGTCGTCTGGCTGGGGGACGGCATCGCCGGTGACGACACCGATGGCCACGTCGACGATCTCGCGCGCTTCGTCGATTCGCGCACCATCGTGATCGGCATCGAGCAAGACCCGTCAGACGCCAACTTTCACGTCCTGCGCGACAACCGCCGACGGCTCGATCGAGCACGCGACCAGGACGGCCGTCCGTTCACCATCGTCGAGCTGCCGATGCCGAGACCCGTGTCTTACAAGGGCCAGCGGCTGCCGGCGACATACATGAACTTCTACTTCGTCAACCGTGCCCTTCTCGTGCCGGTGTTCGGGCAGCGCGCGCGTGACGCGAAAGCGTTGGCCACACTCCAGCGTGTGGTGCGGAAGCGCAGGGTCGTTGGCGTAGACTGCCGGGCCCTCATCTGGGGTCTCGGGGCCATCCATTGCCTGACCCAGCAGCAGCCCTTCGGAATCTAAGATCTTGGGATTGCAGATTGATTGACGATCGAGCGATCGATGATCGAATGTTGGATTTACTGATCGACGGATTGGCAGAAGAAACAACACGAAGGTCACGAAGAAGTACGAGCTCGTGGTCTTCGTGTTGTTTTTCGAGGACGTGGTCTGACGTATCTCCATCACCGGTGGGCCATCGAAGCGGGCATCCGCTACGTCGGTGGCATGTACCACCACATCGCGGTGAAGGGTG
>JAIVJN010000361.1 GCA_020200025.1 Acidobacteriota bacterium
GAGCTGAGCTCGTAGGCGCGCAGCAGAGCGGGCAAGGCCCGTGGAACGCCGCTCAGCATGGTCGTCCCGGCGCGTCCGCTCGCCGCGCGCTCACCCGCCTTGAGCTCTTCCCACTTCGCGACCACCTGGTTGGGGGTGAGGGATATGCCGCCTTCGTTCAGCGGCTGCCCCTCGGGCGTGAAGACGTGGGGATGACGCCGGATCAGCTTGTCGGCGATCGCCTCGATGGCATCGCCGAGCACGAGCGAGCCCTCTTCTTCGGCCACTTGCGCGAGGAAGACGACCTCGTAGAGGACATCGCCCAGCTCTTCACCGAGCGCCGAGCGATCGCCGCGATCGATGGCGTCGATGAGCTCATAGGTCTCCTCGAGCACGAACGGTCGTAAGGACTCGAGCGTCTGCGCACGATCCCACGCGCAGCCCTGAGGCGAGCGCAGCGTGCGCATGATCGAGACCAGCTTGTGGAAGCGGGCACCCGCGTCGGGAGCGTCCATGGTGGCGTGCACGTGTATGCTACCATCGCCGTTTTGACGGAGGCTGCGACGTGCAAGCGGACGCCGATCGACCCGAGGTGAGCTTCGTCGCCTTTATCATCTCTCTCGCCAGCAACGCGGCCGTGCATTTCGGCGACATGCCGGATCCGGTCACGAACGAAGCCCGGCCGCCCAATCTGGAGGCGGCATCTCAGCTCATCGACATCATCGCGATGCTGGAGGAGAAGACGCGCGGCAATCTCAGCGCCGAGGAGCGACAACTGGTCGACCAGGTGCTCTACGAGCTGCGCATGCGCTTCGTCGAGGCGCGCAAAGCCGCCAGCCCGATCATCCTGCCGTGAGACGCGGGCGCGTCACGTTTCTCGGCACCGGCACGTCGCACGGCGTGCCGATGATCGGCTGCACGTGCGCGGTCTGTCGATCGTCGGATCCGCGCGACTGCCGCTTGCGTCCGTCGGTCGTGCTGCAGATGGACGAAGGGCCGACGGTGCTGATCGATACCGGCACGGACCTGCGCCAACAGGCGCTCACGTACGGCGTCGTGCGCGTCGATGCCGTCCTCTACACGCACAGCCACGCCGACCACGTCATGGGTCTCGACGAGATTCGCCGCTTCAATACGGTGCGCGGCGGACCGATCCCCGCGTTCGCCGACGAGCGCACGGCCGCGGAGATCCGCCGCACCTTCTCCTACGTCTTCGAGCCGCCGGCACAGCCAGGAGGCGGTATTCCACAGCTCGATTTGCGCATCATCGATGGTGCCTTCGATCTCGGCCCGCTGCGCGTCATTCCGGTTCCCATCTGGCACGGCCCACAACCCATCCTCGGGTTTCGCTTCGGTGAGTTCGCCTATTTGACCGACTGCAGCGCCATCCCCGACGCGTCGTGGCTGTTGCTCCGCGGGACCGACGTGCTCGTCATCGATGCGCTGCGCCATCGCCCGCATCCGACCCACTTTTCGCTGTCCGAAGCAGTACAAGCGGCCGAGAGACTGCGACCGCGACAGACCTGGTTCACCCACATCGCCCACGACCTGCCGCACGCGGCGACGAATGCGTCGCTTCCACCGGGCATGGCGCTGGCACACGATGGGCTGGTGCTGGATGTCGACGTCGGGTGATGCACGGCAGGCCGGCCCACGGCAGGCGGCAAGCGGCAGAACGGCAGACGGCCGACGGCACGCCGGCAGAAGGGCAGAACGGCAGGCGGCCACAAGACGCTGTAGCACAAATCGTCATTATGCATCCGCGCGAGCAAATCGGCGTACCAGAAGCTGGCGCACCCATCGCACCCCGCACGCACGTACCTGAGTACCCAACGCACCTATCGCACCTGACTCGTGCACGCTCACCCTGTGCACTCTGCATTCTGCACTTGATATGATGCCTCCCTCCTGATGGATGTCGCCCGGTTTCCCGACGATAGCCGCCCGCCGCGATGGCCGCATCCGGTCTTGGCGCTCGGCAACTTCGACGGGCTGCACCGTGGGCACATCAAGATCATCGAACGGGTGCGGCGCGTGGCCGAGGAGCGCGGTGGCACGGCGCTCGTGCTCACCTTCGATCCCCACCCACCGCGCATCGTGCGTCCCGACAAGGCGCCGCTGCTGCTCATGACTGAAGCGCAGAAGCTCGAGGCGCTCGAGCGTGCCGGGGCGCAGGGCGTGGCCATCGTTCGCTTCACGCACGAGGTCTCTCGCTGGCAGCCGCAGCAGTTCGTGCGCACGGTGTTGGTCGATTGGCTGCGCGTCGCTGAGATATGGGTGGGCGCCGATTTTCTCTTTGGCCGCGACCGGTCGGGAAACTTTTCGGTGCTGCGATCGCTCGGGGCGCAGCTTGGCTTTCGCGTCGAAAAGATCGATCCCGTGCGCTACCGCGAGTTCGTCGTCTCGAGCACGCGGATTCGCCGCCTGGTAGCGGAGGGCCGAGTGGACGAAGCGGCGGCGCTGCTCGGGCACCATGTCTTCATCGATGGCACGGTTGTCGAGGGCGCGCGCCGCGGCCGCGAGTTGGGGTTCCCGACGGCGAATCTCCTCACGGCCAACGAGTTGCTGCCGCCTGCCGGCGTCTACGCCACGCTGTGCACGGTTGACGGCGCAGCGCGGACGAGCGTCACCAACATTGGCGTGCGGCCGACCTTTGGGGCCTCGACGCAGTCGACCATCGAGACGCACCTGCTCGACTTCGAGCAGAACCTGTATGGACGGTGTGTTCGACTCAGCTTCGTCCAGCGTCTGCGAGACGAGCGGCGATTTCCCGATATCGACGCCTTGAAGGCCCAGATCGAGGCCGTCGAGGCCAAGGATGCCGCCGTCGAAGTCCGGTTTGCCGGCGATGCCAGCCGCCTGGAAGTGCAGATTGCCTGCGAGGCCGCGCATGGCAAACAGGTGCCCGAGTCTCGATCGGAGGCCGGCCTGACCGTCGATTGGTCGCGGAGCGGCTCGCGCCAGATCTGCCTGATCGCCCATCGCCTCGGCTTCTGACCCATGCGGCTGTTCAACACCCTCACCCGTCGCGAAGAGGAGTTCGCGCCGGCGCGACATGGCACCGTCCGCATGTACACCTGCGGGCTCACCGTGTATGCGCGGGGGCACATCGGCAATTTCCGAACGTTCGTCTGCATGGACGTGCTGCGCCGATCGCTGAAGTACGTAGCGGGCTGGGACATGCACCACGTCGTCAATTTCACCGACGTCGACGACAAGACCATTGCCGGAGCCGAACGAGAGCAACTGTCGCTACGCGCCTATACGGATCGCCACATCGACGCGTTCTTCGAGGATGCCGAGGCGCTCGGCCTCGAACGTGTCGAGGACATGCCGCGCGCCACCGATCCGGAGAACCTGCAAGCGATGGCCGACGTCATCGGCGCCCTCGACGAGCGGGGGCACACCTATCGCAGTGACGGCTCCATCTACTTCAAGATCTCGACCTTCCCCGAGTACGGCAAGCTGGCGCGCCTCGACCACGCGGGCATCCAGGTGGGGGCGCGCGTCGACGCCGACAGCTACACGAAAGAAGATGCGCGCGACTTCGTCTTGTGGAAGGCGACCAAGCCGAACGAGCCCACCTGGGACTACGGGGTCGGCGCCGGGCGTCCGGGCTGGCACATCGAATGCTCGGCCATGGCCCTGCGCCTGCTGGGTGAAGCGCCGATCGACATCCATGCAGGAGGTGTCGACCTCATCTTTCCGCACCACGAGAACGAGATCGCTCAGAGCGAAGGCGCAACCGGCCGTCAGTTCTCGCGTTTCTGGGTGCATGTCGAGCATTTGCTGGTCGACGACCGCAAGATGTCCAAGTCGCTGGGCAATGTCTACTCGCTGCAGGATGTCCGGGACCGCGGCCATCGTATCAGCGCGCTTCGCTATCTGTTGCTCTCGGCACACTATCGGAAACAATTGAACTTCACCTGGACCGGCCTCGAGCAAGCCGAAGAGGCGCTTCGCCGGCTCACCGATTTGTTGGTGCGGTTGAAGACGGTGCGTGGTGGGGAGCCACATGCCGAGATCGCGCAGCGCGTCAACGAGGCGCGGCGCGCATTCGATACGGCGCTCGGCAGCGACCTCAACATTGCAGCCGGTCTGGCTGCGATGTTCGATTTGGTGCGCGCGATCAACTCGGCGATCGACCTCAAGCAGTTGGGCGAAGCGGACGCCGCGCTCGTGGCGGCAGCGTTCGAGCACTTCGACAAAGTGCTCGGTATCTTGTCGCTTCGCCGGGCCGAGGACGAACAGCCGGCGGTGCCCGTGCCAGAGATCGAGCACATGATGGAACAGCGGCAGGCCGCTCGCCGTCGTCGTGATTTCGCGGAGGCCGATCGCGTGCGCCAAGCGCTCGCGGATCGTGGCGTCCTGCTCGAGGATTCTCCGCAAGGCACGAGATGGAAGCGGAAATGAGCGAACTGCCTTTCATAAAGACGCCGCTGCCCGGTCCGAAGGCGCAGGCCATCATCGAACGCGACAGCCGCGTTGTCTCGCCGTCATACACACGTTGCTATCCGTTCGTCATCGCGCGCGGCGAGGGGAGCGTGGTGGAAGACGTCGATGGGAACCGGTTCCTCGACTGCGCCGCCGGCATTGCCGTCAACTCGACCGGGCATTCGCATCCCGACGTGGTGGCGGCCATCGTCGATCAAGCTCAGAAGTTCCTGCACATGTCCGGAACCGACTTTTACTACGAGCCGCAGGTGCGGCTGGCGGAGGAGCTCGAATCGCTGGCGCCATTCGGCGGGCCCAAACGCACGTTTTTTGGCAACTCCGGGACCGAAGCCAACGAAGCGGCGATCAAGCTCGCGCGCTATCACACCAAACGCTATGGGCTCATCGCGTTTCTCGCGAGCTTTCATGGCCGATCGCTCGGCTCGCTCTCGCTGACGTCGAGCCGCGCGGGGCAGCGC
>JAIVJN010000128.1 GCA_020200025.1 Acidobacteriota bacterium
GTCCAACCGGCATCCCCACATGAACGCGGATCTCGCTCGAGGCGCTACTCTTGCTCGCTCCCGAGATCGTGTGCATCCGGAGGTAGAACGAGCCCGGAGGAGCGGCAAAGGTGAAGGTCGGCGAGATGCTGCCGGTCGCCATGCTGGCGAGCACTTCCCCTCGATTGATGCCACCTTCCATGACATACGTGGTGGGCGCCGGACCAAACGACGGCGGTGTCCACCGCAGCGTCACCAGGTTACCGACGATGGAGACAACGGAGAGGCCGGTGGGAGGCTGCACGGTCACGGCGCCGGTGGTGGCATGGCTGGCATGCACCGAGTACTCGCTCGAGACCGCCGCCAGATACAAGGCGCCGAGCGCGCGCTGCGTGGTGTCGGCGGCCGGAACCGCGTTGGTCGCCATCAGGATCACCTGGCGCAGCTCGTTCGACATGCGGCCGAACATCAAGCTCTGGTTGACCTTCTCGACCAGTGCCGGCGGATCGCCGGCGAGCGCGTTGTAGGGCGCGCGGTTCAACGTGAAGCCCGCCCCATAGGAGTTATTGAGCAAGCCGTAGAGGAAGTTCGCGCGTTGAACGGCCAACGCCGGTGGGTAGATTTGAAATTCCGGGCCGTAGAGATCGAAATGCCCGGGCAGGAGCGACAGCGGCGAATAGAAGCTGAAGACCGTCGTCGGCGTCAGCACCTGCTGCGTGAGGTTCGAGAACACCCACTGGAACTGATTGGGGTCGGTCATCTGCGCGCCGAGCGCACGTCCCATGCCGATCACGTGCAGGATCGGATCTTTCAGCCGACCGTCGTGAGGCGCACCAAACCCGAGCGCCTCAGGGTCCATGAGCACCGCGTTCAACGTCGCCTTCAGATCGCCGCGCACGCCCGACCCGTTGTTGGCAAAGGCACTCGCCACGCGCTGAATGTAGCCGGGGCTTGGATTACTCGTGACGAGCGAGCGAATCAGGCGGGTCGCGACGAACGGCGGAACGTTGGGATGATGAAAGACGATGTCGAGGACCATCGCCATATCGGTGGTCGTCGGTTGGCCCGCCGGCAGGGTGGCGCCGAAGATGGTCTTGGCCCCGGTATCGTGCGTCTGCGTGCGCGGCTCCATCTGTCCGGCGAAGTACTGTGGATTCGAATTCGACGGCGTGCTTCCCGGCTGCGTCGGGAAAGTCCATCCCGTCATCGCTCGCGCCAGCTCGCGAATCGTGGTTTGGTCGTAGGTCGGAATCGGTTGGTTCTGCGCGTCACGCTTGAAGCTGCCGTCCATGTTCAGCTCCCATAGCCCGATGGTGAAGAGCTGCAAGAGCTCCCGCGGATAGTTTTCGTTGGGCGAGCTGGTCGCCGACGCCTTCTTGCTGTACGCCAAATCCAGGTACTTGCCCATCGTTGGGCTGAGCGTCACCTCTTCGATCAAGGTCTTGTAGTTGCCGAAGACGTTTCGTGAGAGGAGCCGCACCCACGGGATCAGCTCGACGCCGCTGCCGACCTTGTTCGCCGACACCACGATCGTCTGACCGAGCGCAAACATCATGCGCTGGCGCAGTTGATCCGAGCCGTTCGCCATGTTGAGGAACACCTGGTTCCTGACCTGATTGGTGTCGAGGCCCTCGGCGATCGTGGTCTCGGACAACTGAAACTGGCTGTTCAGCCACTGCTGGGGACCAACCGCCTGCACGGCGGCCACCTCCGCGGCGGTAGGACCGAATGTGGCCTGCTCGAGAAAATGTGCGGCGCCGCGCACGTCAAGCTGAGGCGTCTGGCCGAAGAGGCTCGAGCGATGACCAAGCAGGACGAGCGCGATCAGAAGTGCAATCGACCGCCCGCTATGGGCCTTCGCGCCACGATGGCAGCCTCGCGGGGCGACGTGATGAGTCATCTGTGAGTATGGCGCGTTCATAGACGCTGCTCGTCCGGGTAACGGGGTTTTCAGCGTCATCTGAAGAGTGGCGCGTCGCAGGATATGTGCCACGGCCGGTCGGGCGCGTTGGCTGCCACAGCTTGCACGGGGTGGCCCACTGCTGCGCGCCACCGGCGGAGCGCGCCGTGACGAGGTCTGTCATGAGGATCGACAGAGTCGGCGTCCGGGATGAACGGCAAGTTTTTTGGCGTTCACGGGCAGATTGATCGCTTCATCTGATAATCCACCGCGCGTTCCTGGCCGTTCACCGATCCCTCGATGCGTGCGCGCAGCGAACCGTCAGGATTCAGCGTGTAGATGATGCGCTGGGGGAAGTCGTGCGCCGGGTTTTCGAAGCGCGCGTGCGCCGCGTCGGCTGACACCAGGCGGAACGCGGCCTCCGGCTGATTGGATGGCTTGGCGATATACGAGATGCCGTCAGCGTCCTGTCGCACCTGCAGGAACTCCGATTCAATGGTCCGGCCTCTTGCGACCGTCCGGCTCATGCCGAGCATCGTTCCGCCCGCCGGCTTCATCCATTGCTCGTCGACCTGGCGGCCGCCCGCACCGCCCGACCAGCAGCCGCCCAGCCATGCCAGCCGCTCGATGCCGTCTTGCGCACCGAGCGTCGCCGGCGCCAGGAGCATCAATCCGATAACGACCATTGTCGAGCCGCTCATGACCATGTGGGCCCTCGGCCGCGAATTCTACCGCGGAGATTGCTTGGACGAGACGATCCGGGTTTGGTCTCCGGGTTTGCGCGGAAACGAAACCCGGTTTCGTTTCGTCCGAACGGCACTTCCCATCCCCTGATCGGCAGCGCTACACTGCACGGTCACGCGCCGGCCGCCGTGTGTGGCAGCGCGGAGGAGAGAGCATGACGCTGACGGAGTATTGGCGTGCTCGCGCTATGCGGGTCTCGGTTTTCGTGGTCCTGCTCGCGATCCCGCTGGCCGGGCAAAGCGGCGGCACCAAGGTCGGCGAGTGGCCCACCTACGGCGGCGATCTCGCCAGCACCCGCTACTCGCCTCTCGATCGCATCGACGCGAGCAACTTCAAGACGCTCGAGATGGCCTGGCGGTTCAAGACCGAGAATCTCGGTCCCAAGCCCGAGTTCCAGCTCCAGTCGACCCCGTTGATGGTGGGCGGCCTCCTCTACTTCACCGCCGGCTCGCGGCGCACGGCGGTGGCCGTGGACGCGGCGACCGGCGAGCTGAAGTGGATGCACGCGCTCGACGAGGGGGCGCGCGGCGCGGCGGCGCCGCGCCAGCTTTCGGGCCGCGGGCTGTCGTACTGGAGCGACGGAAATGACGGGCGGATTCTGTATGTGACGCCCGGCTACCACTTGGTCGCGCTCGACGCCAAGACCGGTCGTCGCATCGCCGACTTCGGCACAGACGGCATCGTCGATCTGAAGCTCGAGATGGAACAGGAGATGGATCCGATCAAGGGCGAGGTCGGGTTGCACGCCGCACCGGTCGTCGCGAAGAACGTCATCATCATTGGTGCGGCGCATCGCGAAGGCGGCGCCCCGAAGAGCAAGGCCAACCAAAAAGGATACGTGCGCGGATACGACGTGCGCTCCGGCAAACGCCTGTGGATCTTCAAGACCATCCCAGGACCCGGCGAGTTCGGGCACGAGACATGGGAGCACGGCTCGTGGAGCTATAGCGGCAACACCGGCGTCTGGGCGCAGATGAGCGTCGACGAGGAGCTCGGCCTTGTCTACATGCCGGTGGAGTTGCCTACGGGCGATTACTACGGCGGGCACCGGCCGGGCACATCGCTCTTTTCAGAAAGCCTCGTGGCCGTCGACATCCAGACCGGCCGGCGCAAGTGGCATTTCCAACTGACACACCACGGCATTTGGGATTTCGATATTCCCTGCGCTCCGATCCTCGCTGACCTCACGGTGGAGGGCAAACGGATCAAAGCCGTCGCACAACCGACCAAACAGGGATGGGTCTACGTCTTCGATCGCGCAACCGGACAGCCGGTGTGGCCGATCGAGGAACGGGCCGTGGAACAGGGCGATGTGCCGGGCGAGTGGTATTCGCCGACCCAGCCCTTCGTGACGAAGCCTCCGGCCTTCGACCGGCAAGGCGTCACGACAAACGATCTCATCGACTTCACCCCGGAGCTACGGGCCGAGGCCGTCAAGCTCGTGTCACGCTACAAGCTCGGCCCGCTCTTCACCCCACCCGTCGTCAGCAAGTGGGAAGGGCCGCTCGGCACGCTGATGCTGCCGAACGTCACGGGCGGCGCCAACTGGCCAGGCGGATCGCTCGATCCGGAGACGAACACGCTCTACATCTTCTCCAACACGAACGTCAGCGCGCTCGGCCTCATCCCGCCCAAGGGTGAGGAGTCCGACATGGCGTTCGTGCGTGGACAGGCGCCCGATCCCGCGAAGCCGGACGCATCGGGCGGCGGCTCCGCGGTCCTCAACGTCCAAGGATTGCCCCTCATCAAGCCGCCCTACGGCCGCATCACCGCGCTCGACTTGAACAAAGGCGAGCTGGTCTGGCAGATTGCGCACGGAGAGACGGCGGACAACATCAAGAACCACGCACTGCTCAAAGAGATGAACCTCCCGCGCACGGGACGGCCAGGTCGCATCGGCGTCTTGACGACCAAGACGCTCGTCATCGCCGGCGAGGGCGGATTCGTGACCACGCCAAGCGGTCGTGGCGCCATGCTTCGCGCCTACAACAAGGCGACGGGGGAAGAGGCGGGCGCCGTCTACATGCCGGCCCCGCAGACGGGTTCGCCGATGACCTATCTGCTGAACGGCGAGCAGTACATCACCGTGTCAGTGTCGGGTCCGGGCTTCCCCGGCGAGCTGATCGCCTACAAGCTCGGCACGTGAGCGAGCGCGCTACTCGCCTGCCGATCCCTTGAACTGATCGTCCTCCTCCGCGAAAAGGACATTGAAGCTCGTGAGCGTGCCGTAGCAGCCGCTGACATAGCCTTGCAGCTTCACTTTCAC
>JAIVJN010000129.1 GCA_020200025.1 Acidobacteriota bacterium
GTTGGCACCCTACCGATTGTCAGCCAATTGTCAGCCGACGCTCGATCCGCGTTCGCCAGATTCACAAGCGTTCGAAAACGCTAATAATTTTGGTCGGGGCGACTGGATTCGAACCAGCGACCCCCTGCGCCCAAGGCAGGTGCGCTACCAGGCTGCGCTACGCCCCGACCCGCCCTATTGTACCGCGATGCACCACCCGCCTATCCTCACCGACGCGGTCCCGTGTTCGTATCGAGCGACAGATGTTGGCCCCCTGCGACACTGATTCTGACCCTTGGCCGGAGAGTCGAAGGGAGCTCGAGAGGGACGTGTTGTATCTCCTAGGGCGGAGGTGCCCGGTGATCGAAGACGAGTGGGTGACCGCGATTCGAACGTGGCGGGTCGCAGGGTCGGCAAGACGACGATTGCGCGCGAGGTCGGCGTCGCGGTCAATACGGTGCGGCGCTCTCGGCGACAGCCGATCGGACCCGAACAGCAAGTCCGTCCTGCGGCGCGACGGCTGACAACGTGCGTCGCCAGGAGGCCGCGAATTTGTACGAAGGACCGGCTAAGGGCAATGCGGTCGTCGTCCACCGACTCCTCGCCGAGCGTGACCTGACGATCAGTGTGCGCACACTCGAGCGCGCCGGTGGCAGACCTTCGACGTGAGCAGCGGGTGGCCCAGCTCGCGACGGTGCGCGTCGAACCCCCACAGGGCGACCAGGCGCAGATCGATTTTCAACCAGAAGCGCGTCCGGATCGCCAGCGCGTGGCTCCGCGTCTTCCTGCTGGTCACGGTCCGCAGCTACTCGCGACGTCTCTTCGCCAAAGCCTCCTCAATGAGCGCCAGGACGATTGGCGCGAAGGCAGGGCAGCGGCCTTCACGCATCTCGGTAGGTCCCGCGGACGCTGCTCGGCGGCAATCGCGGGCGTTGGCGATCCGGCGCGATGCTGTTTCATACCGTGTGTCTCGCGTTCTGCCGCGACTGAGAAGTGCAGCGCCGGGCAGGTGATGCGATTCCGCACTTGTGCAGACTCACACGCCGGGAAGGATGAGTAGCCTATGACGGCGGCCGGACACGCGAACGCGAGAAGGATGCCGCGCTTTGTGGAAACCCTGATCCACCTAGCGGAGGAAACCGGAGCGTAAAGACCATGGAATCATGGCGGACCATCGGCTCGTCGGGATCTGGCAGTCGGGCGCGCTTTGCTTGTTCGGCGCATCAAGGGGATGCGGACTCGCGGCCGGCGGGCCTCCGGCCATGCTGAGGCGTCTGTTCACGAACAGCACCTCGTATACCAAGGCGGGAAACGGATCGACCCGCTCTGCGCACGTGTTATTGTTGAAGTGCACGTTTGCCACGTGGAAGAGCTCCTTCAACCGCCGCACCACGGCGAGATAGTGTTCCAGGCCGATGCCGTGGAACTCCACAGCGAGCTGATCGATACGCTCCAGAACGGCGGACGGCGCTCGGAGCAGCGTGTCCCACTCGGCTCCTTCGACATCAATCTTGACCACAACGCGGTTCGCACCGTCGCCGTTGCGTGTGAACTGGTTATCCAATGTGTCGAAGATACGTCCGTCCTCATCTGTCCGACGCAAGGGACCAAGGCATTCCGCATGAAAGACGGTGACGCCGTCCGAACAAGCCGGCTGGGTGAGATTGAAACAGTCGAACTGGTGCACGCGCACGTTGAACGTGCGCGCGATGTCGCAGCCCCACTGATCATACCCAGAGATGCCGTAGGAGTAACCCGCCTTGACGGACCCGAGCAGATTGCCGCACATCAGGTAGCCGCCGTCGTTCCGCTCACCGAACCGTTCAAGGCGGCAGTTTGACAGCCCGACCGGCTGCAGCTCCGCAAAGAGCGCGGTTCTGAGGCGATCCCTAGGCAGGGTGAGGAGAACATGCGCGCGCTCGATACGCGGCTCGGGCTTGACAACGCCGGCCAGTGTTGGCTCGATCCAGATTGCCAGCACGCCAATAGCCAGCAGCCAGCAGCAGACGCCCAACCCGATTCGGGCAGCCCCGCGCATGCCACGCCCGGATAGATAGGCCACGCCGCCGAAACAAATCAGCGCAAGCGTCAACGGCAACGCCCCGTACACGATTCGGTTGTAGCGCGGGGCGGCTCCGCCGGTGCCGACGATGAACGCGGCAAAGAGCACGAGGCCGACGACAAACAACTGACGTCGAAGGCGGTTGGCCGGCATCACAGCTCCATCAGGCCGGTGACGTGGGCTCAGTATACCGGGCAATGAGACGGTCGCCCTGCGCGTGGACACAATCGGCCATCTCACGGCGCCGGCTCACGATTCGGCGGGTTTCGCCGAAACGGGACCGCGGCACGAACGGCCGTGAGAGTACTTTGGTTTGCTGACCATCACGGAGAGCAGGTCGGGCGAACCCGTTCTCGACAAACCACGTCGATGTCGATCGGGGGGGCGGGAGCGATCGTGATCGTCAACAGCGTCGTGGGCGTTGCTGCTGCCCCCGACCCGGTCAATTCAATTTGGCGACTCCTGGAGTGGAGGAACTCTGCTCGTCAAGGATGCGGGCTCACGGCCTTGCCCGTCCCTTGATCAGCGCGGAATGTGCCGGCCGCGAGATGCGAATGGTGATGGTGTCGTTCTACGCGATCTCGGCGCCGTGGAGCGTTGCGCCCTCAGCGGACGGTCCGGGTCAACACCTACCTACGTGTTGGACATATGTGGGACGGTGGACGTGCGAGTCTTCTGGAGATGATGAGGAGGGCGGCCTTTCTCTAGAACAATTCTGGAACCGGCGGTCGGACTCGAACCGACCAAGCCACCGCGCAAGAGTTCTGCGCGAAACGAGCGATCGCCGAACTGCATCACACGGCGAGCCCACCAAAGAAAACAGCCGGCGGGGGAGCGCCGGCTGTGGGGGACAGGAAGAAGAGACCCGCGTCGGACAACGCACCGGGGTCCGCGAGAGACCACCGGTGCGTGCCCGCGCGGGGGAGGGAGGTTAGACGGCGGCCGCGCCCTGCGCGCGACGCCGTTTGGCCAGACGCGCGAGCGCGGCGAGACCGCTGCCGAGCAGGATCAACGACCCGGGCTCGGGCGTTGCGATGTGCTGCACCTGATGCAAGGCGTCGTTGTAGTCGTTGTCGCTCATCGCCGCCGGTAGGTCTTCGATGGCGACATAGAGCGAGTTGGCCGCCGTGCGGAGAAAGAGAAAGTGCACCGCGTCGGGGGTCGACCAGTTGAAGTTCGCGCCCGGCGGGCCGTTCGTGGCGTAGTTCAACGTGACGCCGTTCCAACTGAGCTGACCGTTTGGCAACCCGGTGATGCCATAGAGTCGCGGTCCGACCGAGAAGCTCGATCCGAGGTCGGCGAGCTCGTGCGAGTACTGCGTGAACGAGAATCCGGGGCCGCACAAGATATCCACCGCACACTCGTTCGCCAGGTTGGGGTTGTAGTCGAAGCTGGCGAACGGGTTGATCCCGGGGATGGCCGCTCCCGTGATGTCAATCCAAATCGCTAGCAGTAATCCCGTCAGCATCGGTCCTCCTCCGTCTTGCGCCGGCCCGACGCCCCGGCGGGGCGCGTCGGCGAAGACCTAAATTCTTGTTGCGTCCTTACTTTTGGCATCAGATTCCGGTCATTTCTCGATTCGTGATTACTAACGTCCGGCCTGGCAACGCGTCGTTCCCGTCAATCTCGCGCCGCTCGCTCGCCATTCTCAGCCTGACGGTGGCTCATAGAGCAAGAGCTGCGCCATCTGGCCTTCGCGTGGAAAACGGGCAGAATTGCACGGAAAAACGCCAGTTTTCGCTGCGTCGACCCCGGCGGATCGGAGCGCGCTCCGCCGCCGCCCGGCAGCAACGCCCGCGGCTGGCGAGCGCGCAATGAAGAGGACCGCCGCGCGAGCCCTTCGACCAAGGCCCCACGCCCGACGCCTTCGCATCCTCGATGCCGGGGCCTCGAGAGATTCGCCCGCGCGCCGCGCCCGCTCGCCGTCAGGTTTCCCAGTCGAACGTTCCCGGTCACCGCTCGGTTGCGCACCGTCGCACGGCAACCGGTAGCCGTCGGCCCGTCGGGTATCTTAAGGACCGTGCCGCGCTACTTTGTGACCGGCGCCACAGGATTCATCGGCGGCGAGCTCGTCAAGCAGTTGGTCGGCCGCGGACATCAGGTGGTGGCGCTCGTGCGTTCGCCCGACCGGACGACCGTGCTCCGCGCCCTCGGCGTCGAGCTCTACACCGGCGATATCGTCGACCGCGAGAGCTTGCGGGCACCCATGATGGGTGCCGACGGCGTCTTCCACGTCGCCGCGTGGTACAAAATCGGCCAGCGCGGTCCGCATGCCGCGCGCGTCAACGTGGACGGCACGCGTCATGTCCTCGAGACCATGCGCGAGGTCGGCGTGCCGAAAGGCGTGTACACCAGCACAGTGGGCGTTTTCGGCGACACACACGGCGAGCTGGTCGACGAAGGTTACTTCGCCCGTGGCCCGTTTCTCACCGAGTACGATCGCACGAAATGGAAGGCGCACTACGAGGTTGCGCTGCCGATGATCGAGGCCGGCCTTCCCCTGGTAATCGCCATGCCAGGGCTCGTCTACGGACCGGGGGATACGAGCGCCGTCCGCACCAGCCTGGTGCGCCTGCTGAGAGGACGTCTTCCCATCACTCCCACGGGCTCGTCGTACTGCTGGGGCTATATCGAAGACACCGCACGCGGGCTCATCCAGGCGCTGGAAGCAGGCAAGACGGGGGAGAGCTACCTGCTCACCGGCCCCGTGCACGACTTCGACGCCGCCTTCGATATCGCGGCACGGCTCGCGAATCGGCATCCGCCGCTCCTGCACCCTGGTCCGACCTTCATGCGCGTGGCCGCCGCCGCAGCAAGAGCGTTGGAAAGTGTCGACCTACGCC
>JAIVJN010000130.1 GCA_020200025.1 Acidobacteriota bacterium
GGCCAGGGCCGAATCAGCCGAGCGAACTGCACCGGCGAGGCGCTCCCGGACGGCTTCGATCAAACGCTCGATACGTGGTTCGACGTCACCGCGTTTTCGGCGACGGCGGCCCGCGCGTACGGCTCCTGCGGCAGCAACACCGTGCGCGGTCCAGGATACAAGTCGATGAACATGTCCTTGTTCCGGACCATTCCGTTGCCCGGCGAGCGGCGCGCCGAGCTGAGGGTGGAGACGTTCAACCTGTTCAATTGGGCGAACTTTGGCTTTCCCGGCTCGAGCGTGTCGAATCTGACCAGCTTCGGTCGCATCACCAGCTCGCTGGGAGACCCGCGAGAGGTTCAGTTGGCGGTGAAGTTCTATTTTTGATTGAGAACCAAGCCACGAAGCACACGAAGGCCACGAGCTAAGAGGAAAGAGAACTCTTCCTTCGTGAGCTTCGGGCGTTTCTTCGATGCGGAGCGCTCAATGCGCGTGTTCGGTTTCTCCTTTCTGTTCGCTGCCTGGTTTCTGGCAGAGCCTTCCTCCCAGTCCATCCCGCATGACAGCGGTGCGGCCGGCACCTGGCATCGCATCCAGAAGCTGCGCACGACGGCCAGCGTCATGCACACCACCGCGCATCCGGATGATGAGCATGGCGGAGTGATTACGAAGTTGAGCCGCAAGGACGGTGCGCGGCTGGCGCTCCTGACGCTCAATCGTGGAGAGTCGGGAGACAACGCCATCGGCTCGCAGCTCTTCGACGGACTCGGCCTCATCCGCACCGAAGAGCTCGTCGTCGCGGACCGCTACTACGGCGTCGACGACCAGTACTTCACCACCGTCATCGACTACGGCTTCTCGAAGCGGCTGGAGGAAGCTTTCGAAAAATGGGGCCGCGAGCAGGTGCTGCGCGATGTGGTCCGCATCATCCGCATCAACCGTCCCTGGGTACTGCTGTCGCGATTTCAGGGCAACGAACGGGACGGTCACGGCAACCACCAGACCGCCGGGCTGATCACACAGCTCGCCTTCAAAGCGGCCGGCGATGCCGCGCAGTATCCCGAACAGCTCAAAGAGGGATTGCGCCCATGGCAGCCCTTCAAGATCTACATCGGTGGCGTGCGTGAGAACGAGAAGTGGAGCCTGCGCGTCGACAGCGGCGAGTACAGCCCCTGGCTCGGCGACTCGTACGACAACGTGGCCCGCTACGGTCTGAGCTTCCAACGCTCGCAGACCAGCGGACGCTTCAACCCTGGCGCGGGTCAGAACTTCGGCTACTACTCGCGGGTCGGCACCCGCGTGCAGAGCACTGACCGGGAAGAGTCGATCTTCGACGGCATCGATACCAGCCTGGCCGGGTTGCCGAAGACAATCGGCTGGCAAGCCCCCGCGAGCGTGCCCGAGGCGCTGGCCGGCATCGACGCCGCGGCGAAGAAGGCCGCCGACACGTTCACGATGATCGATCCGTCGACGGCCGTGCCGGCGCTGGTCGACGGGCTGCAGTTGACGCGCGAGACGATCGGCAAGTCGGCGGGCGCCGAGGAAGCGCTGTTCGTGCTGCGTATCAAGGAGCGCCAGTTCCAGGAGGCCATCAACGCCGCGCTCGGCTTGCAACTGGTGGCAACGGCGCAACCGGCCGACCTGCCCGACCCCGCCGGGCCCTTTGCGGCATTCGCGCCCCCGCCCGCGATGGCCGCCCCCGTGCCGGGTCAGACGTTCGAGGTGCGGGTGCGGCTGGCCAATCGCAGCGGGGCTCGGTTGGTGGGCGGCTCGACCGTATCGATCGAGACTGCGCCCGGATGGACCGCCTCACCGGCTGGGCCGGTCAGCGGTGTTGCCGGTGGGATTGGGCCGGGTGCAGGCCCGCAGCAATCCGTCCAGATGCATCGGTTCACCGTGACCGTTGCAGACGACGTCGCGATTAGCACTAAGCCGTATTTCACGCGCAGCCGCATTCAAGAGAGCCGCTACACCCTGCTCGACCCGTCACAGTTTGGACGCGCCGCGTCGGCCCCCCCGCTTGTCGCGGTCGCCCGCTATGGGGTGGCCGGCCAGCCGGTGGAGATTCGCGAGACCGTGAAGCGGCGCGAGTCGAAGCTCCCCTACGGCGAAGTGCTGCGTGAGGTACGCAGCGTGCCGCGTCTCGCGCTGACCGTGTCGCCGACCTCCGCCGTCGTTCCGCTCGAGGGCAGCGCTCGAGAGGTCGATCTTCAGGTCGATCTCGTGCACAACGCTGAGAGCCCCACGACCGGCACGCTCGGCGTGACCTTGCCGCAAGGGTGGACGGCGGAGCCGCGCGACCAGCCGTTTTCGTTCGCACGTGCCGGCGAGCGCGCCACGTTCCGTGTCCGCGTGCGCCCCGCCTCGCTCGACGCCAAGACCTACCCCGTCGAGGTCGTGGCGCGAGCGGCGGGGAAGGAATATCGCGAGGGTTACGAGCTCATCGACGAGCGAGATCTCGAGGCCCGTCATCTGTACCGCGCGTCGGCCGCCGATGTGAAAGGCGTCGACGTCACCGTGCTCCCCAATCTCGAAGTCGGCTATGTGATGGGCGTCGGCGATCAGGTGCCGCTCGGGCTGCAACAGCTCGGCGTCCAGGTGACGCTGCTGGGTGAAGACGATCTCGCAACCGCCGATCTCACCCGATTCGACGCCGTGATGACCGGCACACGCGCCTACGCCGTGCGCGAGGATCTCAGGACCTACAATCAGCGGCTGCTCGATTACGTGAAGGCGGGCGGCAACATGATCGTGCTCTACAACACGCAGGAGCTCGTGCCGGCGAAGTTCGCGCCGTTTCCGGCGGATCTCCCGCGCAACGCCGAGGAAGTGTCGGAGGAGGACTCAGCGGTCGAGATTCTGGCGCCCACGCATCAAGTGTTCATGTGGCCCAATCAGATCACGAAGGCCGATTTCGAGGGCTGGGTGGAGCAGCGCGGCTCCAAGTTCTTTACGACCTGGGACGCGGCGTATGCGCCGATGATCGCCACCTTCGACAAGGGCCAGGCGCCGCAACGTGGCGGCTGGCTCGTGGCCAGGCACGGCAAGGGCACGTGGACCTATTTCGCTTACGCGCTGCATCGGCAACTGCCTTACGGCGTGCCGGGCGCCTATCGCATCGTTGCCAACCTGCTGGCGCTGGGCAAGACGCCGGATCGACGGTAGTCAGCAACGCAGGGCGACAAAGCGACTGCGCGGCGTAACCTCAAAAACCCTGGCGCAAGCCGAACTGCCAGAACCATCCCTTGCCGGGTCGATCCAATGGGCGCACGTAGTTGATCTCAGCGACCGCATAGCCGAACACGTTGATCCGCGCCACTGCGCCCACGCTCTTGACGAGCTCGCGATCGCCATCGGCGAACGCCGGAGACGAGACGGCGTCCCACGCGACACCTGCGTCGGCAAAGAGCGCCAGCTCGATCGGGATGGGGCCGTAGAAGTTGTCCCCGCCAAGCGCGCCCCAGGGTGGGAACCGGAGCTCCAGGTTGCCAACGAGCAAACGACTGCCGATCAGCTGATCGAAGACCTGGCACGCGCCGGCCGGGCCCGGCTGGCATTCGTTGACAGAAAACGATCCGACTTCGTAACCGCGCACCAGCTCGGGGTAGCCGAGATAACTGGACCGCAGTCTCACATCTTCGGCATCCTGGCCATAACGGCCAAAGTGCAGGGCGCGGAGCGCCACCGTGAATGGACGCACCGGCATGAAGTACTGGCGGAAATCTGCGGTGATGCCAGAGTAGCTGAGCGATCCGGCTGTCTGCGTGAAGTCGAATCGGTAGCGCCGACCGAGGATGGGGCTGGTCGCGCCGAAGACGGACGTGTCGTAGACCAGGGCCGCGCCCGCATCGGCGAAGACGAGGCCATCGGGCGCCGGCAGATCTTCCTGGGCCTCTGCCACGAGCTCACCCGTGACGAGGGAGAACGCTTGCGATTCCAGCTCGCGGCTGAAACCGATGTGCCGGGCGCCGGCTGCGAACTCGACCCGGCTGGCGCGGCTGAACGGATATGCCACGATACCGGTGCCGCCAGCGCTTGTCTGGCGTTCGATCAGCGTCTCCTCGACCACGATCTGCCGGCCGTCTGTGGTGGTGGCCAGGGAT
Source organism: Acidobacteriota bacterium (assembly GCA_020200025.1). Classification (GTDB taxonomy): domain Bacteria; phylum Acidobacteriota; class Vicinamibacteria; order Vicinamibacterales; family UBA2999; genus JAIVJN01. Next base: position 4,083 of record JAIVJN010000130.1, read on the forward strand.
TGGGCGAAGCTGCCGAAGCGATAGGGCATGTACTCGACCGCGCCTCCCCAGAGCCATCGTGACGAGCGATTCAAGTACTGCAGTTGTCCGCCGAGGTCGTCGAAGCTGCCAGCCGCGTGGGCCGTGGCCCCGACTTGGTGGTCGCCCAGCATGTCGCTGAAGAAGGCCGAGAGGCCCCCGCCGACGTAGGTGCCGAAATTATCGACGCCGATGCCAATCGCCGGCTGACCGAGATAGTCGAGCGAGAGCGCGGGATCGTACTCGGTCACCGGAAAGTTTGCCTGGGCGGGTGGCAGACCGAGCATCGAATCGGCCAGAAGCGCCTCGACGGTTCGATCGGCCCGGCGCGATGGTGGGAGGACGGCCGCGTTCAAACCTGTGGCGAGTCGCGTCGCCCCTGGCGCAATGGCCTCAGGACTGTCTGCGGTGTAGATCCAATATTCGTTGTCGGTGAAGACCGTAAACGCCACGCGACCCGCGGAGCTTGCGACAGAGAACGCGGGGCTCGACGCGGTGATGCCGCTGACACCGGTCTGTAGATTGGTCATCACCTCGGGGCGGCCACCAGCGATCTCGAGCCGGCAGACATTGGCAATGCCATTGGGACTGCCGATGAAGTAGAGGCGCCGTCCATCCGGCGACCATTGCGGACTGATGTGCCTCCCCGTGTCGAATGCCGGCATCTCGCGGATGCGCTGGTTGGCGGGATCGATGAGTGCGAGGCGCAGGTCCCCGAGCTCGAGGCGATCCAAGTTGGTCGTGAAGCGGTCCGTCACGAACGCGATGGCTTGACC
>JAIVJN010000004.1 GCA_020200025.1 Acidobacteriota bacterium
GGGCTCGTTGGCGAGGGCTGGTGCTTTTTCTTCAATGGCGTGAGCTTTGTCGCGGTGATCGCCAGCTTGTTGGCCATGCGCGTGACACGGCATGAAGCGGTGCTCCTGCCCGGTTCGGCCATGGCGCGTATCAGGGAGGGCTTCACGTATGTGGGACGCACACCGCCGATCCGGGCGCTGCTGCTGCAACTCGGCGTGCTCAGTCTGGTCGGCATGCCCTACGTCGTCTTGATGCCGGTGTTCGCCGACGACATCCTGCAGGGCGGTGCGAGCGGGCTCGGGTTGCTGATGGGTGCCTCCGGTGTGGGGGCACTGGCCGGTGCGCTGGCCCTGGCCACGAGAAAGAGTGTGCGCGGGCTTGGTCGATGGGTCGCCCGTTCGTCGATTGGCTTCGGGATCGCGCTCATTGCCTTCTCGTTCTCGCGCTCGTTCTGGTTGTCTGCGGCGATTCTCGTGCCGATGGGATTCTGCATGATCACCGCGATGGCGGCGTCGAACACGCTCATCCAATCGATGGTGCCCGACCATCTCCGGGGTCGCATCATGTCGCTCTATTCGATGATGTTCATGGGTATGGCGCCGTTCGGCGCGCTCTGGGCCGGGATTGCAGCCGGCCGATGGGGTGCGCCGGCCACCGTGGCGCTCGGCGGCCTCGCGTGCATTGCCGCGGCCGGGATCTTTGGATCGAGGTTGTCGTCGCTACGAGTGCAAACGCGCGAGCTGATTCTCGCCCAGCAGGCCGCCGGTGGCGAGCCACCACAAGCGACGACAGGCCAGACGAGTGCGCTCGTGAACGTGAGATAGGACCCATGATCCACGCCCATCCCTCGGTCGCTATCTGTGAGTCGTTCGGCGCCATCGATATCTACCTGTTCGATCAGCTTCAGAAGGGCCGCTTCGACGGCCGATCGCGCGTGCTCGACGCCGGCTGTGGCGATGGACGCAACCTCGTTCATCTGCTGCGCTGCGGCTTCACGTGTTTTGCTATCGACCGAGAGGTGGTCGCGGTGGACCACGTGCGCTCGTTGGCCTCTGCGCTCGCGCCGACGCTGCCACGCGAGAACTTCCGCGTCGGCGAGCTCGACGCCTTGCCGTGGGCCGACCGCACCATGGACGCCCTCATCTGCAGCGCCGTACTTCATTTCTCGCGCGACAAGGCGCACTTTGCCCGAGTGGTCACCGAGCTCTGGCGAGTGCTGGCGCCTGATGGTCTCTTCTTCGCGCGCTTGGCGTCGACGATCGGCATCGAGGATCGCGTGACGCATTCGGGCAATGGTTACGCTCTGTTGCCAGACGGCAGCGAGCGGTTCGTCGTCGACGAAGCCACCCTGATGCAGTGGACCGCCCGACTCGGTGGTGAGCTGCTGGATCCGTTGAAGACGACCGTCGTTCAGGAGCAGAGAGCGATGACCACGTGGGTCATGCGCAAGGGCGGCGCTGCTCGATGACGGCGGCCGGACGGAAACGCTCGCCCCTGTGGATCAAGCTCGCGGTCGCCCTGGTCGTGCTCGCGGGCGTCACCGTTCTCTTCGTGCGGTCGCTGGAAGACACGCGCGCCGAGCCCTACACCGTTTCCCGCGATCTTCTGCGCAACTGGAGTGTGGTGATCGAACCGCCCGCGAGCCCATCTGGTGTGGTGATCGCGCTGCGACCGCCTTCCGGTCTCGTCAGCGGCCTCTTCCGTCAGGTGTTTTCGCGCGCAGGCGAGTCGTTGAGCACGCCGGCGGCACCGAGCATGCCGCTCGTCCTGCAAGCTGAATTCGATCGCGCATTTGCTGGCCGCGTCACACCGGACGTGCTTGCCGAGGCGGCGCGCCATGCCGGCCTCGAGTCGGAGCCCCTTCAGCCCCGATGTCTGGCCTATCGCCGCATCAGCGATCCGGGCATCACGCGGCAGCTCTTTTTCGTTCTGTTCGATGTGCCTGAATTCGAGCGGTTCCGTCAGGCGGTCGCGGCGCTCCTGACCGCGGGCGCGGGTCCCACGGCATCCTTCGGCCCCGGCGCGCTGTTGCCGGTTTTGTTCATCGCCGCGTCCGATGCCGCCTTCAGCCACTGGCTGCCGCTCGGCGCCGACGCGACGGAGGACTGCATTGCGCCGATCGCGGTGGAATGAGGGCTAGGAGTGCGTTGCAAATGAGCAAGGCGCGTGGGCCGGCTCCGCCGGTGGGACCGCGTGCGCGGTGTGGCCGCTTCGCGGTGGGAACGGCCGCTGATCTTGTCCCATCCGAAGGGCCTTCTCAGCGCGTCATTTTGCAATGGGCTCTCACAGGAGCGACTGCTCGAACATCGCCTCGCCACGTAACGCCTGCGCAGGTTGAACGCCGCTAGCCCGGCGTGCCGGGATCGCGCTGGCGATCACTACCGTCGTCAGGAGCCCCACCGTCGCGAGCGCCAATGTGAGCGGATCGTCTGGTTGCACTTCGTAGAGCATTCCACGCATCACCCGTCCTGCCGCCACTGCCACGGCCATTCCCACGCCGACACCAACCAGAGCCGGACGCAATCCGTGCCAGAGTATCAGGCCCACGACTTCGCTCCGTCGCGCGCCGAGCGCCATTCGCACGCCGATTTCCTGCGTGCGCTCGGTGACCGCGTAGGCGACGACCCCGTAGATGCCGATCGCCGCCAGCACGACTGCGAGCGCGGCGAAGAGGCCAAGCAGCACGACGTAGAACCGTGGACGTCCGAGGTGGCGGGCGACGAGCTCGTCCATCGATCCCGGCGAGATGAGCGGCAGGCGCGTGTCGAGCCGCCGAACGACGCCGCGCGCCGCCGCGAGCACTTCGGCCGGGCCGAGGCCGCTCTGCACGATGTAGCTCATCGTTCGATTGCCGGCTTGGGCGTGCGGCACGAACATTTCGGGCTGCGGTGCGACTCCGAGCTCGCTCGACCGGACATCCCCCACCACGCCGACGACGATCCCCGGGTCCCGATCCGAGATCTGAATCGGTCGCCCGACCGGATTCTCGCCGGGCCAGAACACCTCCCTCATGCGTCGGCTGACGACGACCGCCCCTTGCGCTCCGATCCGGTCGATTTCGGTGAAGCCTCGGCCGGCGAGAATCGGAATCCCCATCGTCTCGAAGTAATCGGCATCAACAGAGCCGATCCGCGCCGACGGCCCCTGCCCGACTGCCGGGGGCGGCAGGTCTGGACGCGTGAAGCTCAACACGTTCTCGCCCCGGCCAAGCGGCAGCTCGGAGATTCGCGCCACGCGGGACACGCCCGGCACCGCCGAAAGCTCCTCGTCGAGTCGATCGTGAATCTGCGAGACCTGCTCGGCCGGATAGCGCGCCGCCGGCAGCGACAGCGTGAAGGTCGCACGGCCGCCAGTGTCGAAACCGAGATCGGTCCGCTGAAGCGCCGACACGCTGCGCACGAGCAGGCCGGCGCCGAGTAGGAGCACGAGAGACGAACCGACCTCGGCGATGAGGAGCGCCGACCGTGCCCAGCGCTGGCGCACGTGGCCCACGGCGCCGCGGTGGCCGAGCGCGGGCGCGAGCGGGGTACGCGACAGTCGGAACGACGGCCCCAGCCCGAACACGAGCGTGGTGACCATCACCATCGCGGCTGCGAAGGCGAATGTCGGCACGTCGAAGCGCACATCATCCAACCGGGGCAAATCCGCCGGGGCGAGCAGCCTCAACGCGTCCACGCCCCACCAGGCCAGCATGAGACCAAGAGTGCCTCCCGCGCAGGCGAGCAGCAGGTTCTCGGTGAGGAGATACGACACGATGCCGCGACGGCCGGCGCCGAGGGCCGCGCGCACGGCGATCTCGGTCTGCCGCGCGGCGCCGCGCACGAGCACGAGGTTGGCGACGTTCGCACACGCGATGAGGAGCACCATCGCCACGGCGGCCAGCAGCACGAGCAAGGCGAGGCGCACGCTGCCGACGGTCCGATCCTGCAGTGTCTGCACCATGACGGTGACGTCGGTGTTGCCGTCCGGAAACGCGCGTTCGAGCGCCGCGGCAATTGCGGTCATCTCGCGTTGGGCGGCCTCCGCCGTCACCCCCTCCGCCAAGCGTCCCACCCCGTTGAGGAACACGCAGCCACGTCCGCACTGTTCCTCGTTGTTCTTCACCGGCATCCAGAGCTGGGCGCCGCGCGGAAACTCGAATGCAGGCGGTGCCACGCCGACGATCGGTCGAGGCCTGCCGCCGACATCGATCGCTTGCTCCAGGACGTCGGCGCGTCCTCCGAGTCGCTCCTGCCAGAAGCCGTGGCTCACGATGATGGCTTCGGGACCGCCCGGGCGGTCCTCATCGGCGGTGAAGGCACGCCCGACGACGGGGCGCGACTGGAAGACGTCGAAGAACTCGGGTGTCACGATGGCGCCCGTGACGACGTCGGCCTCACCGAGGTTGGTGACCAGCGAGCGCGCGGAGAAAAGCGCCATCGGACCGATGGTCCTCGATTCGCGCTGCCAGTCGAGAAAGTTGACGTGAGAGGTCGAACCGCTCACCGGCGGGCGCGGACTACTCCGAAGTGTCTGCCCGATGGCAAGAAGCCGCTCGGCCTCCGGAAATGGCAGCGGGCGGAGCAGAATGCCGTAGACCACGCTGAAGATGGCCGTGGTGGCGCCGATGCCCAGACCCAGCGTCAGCACGGCCGCTGCGGTGAATGCGCGCTGGCGTCTCAGGGCGCGGCAGGCGACGCGAAGATTCTGCAGAACGAGGTCCATCGCGTCTCCGCACGCCGCAAGCCTCATGCCGCGCGCGAACAGGTTCGCGGCACGTTCAGGGCTCAGGTTCCAATCGCTCGTCTCGCCCGACCCGCGAGGCCCGTCCGCTCGCGGAATTCCGCCTGCGCGCAGGCGGACACGTGTCGAACCAACCGGGTTGCTCTCGCGGCACCATGAGAGCAACCCGGTTGGATATCTGCTCTCGAGTGAGCATGAGAGCAACCCGGTTGGTATCTCGTCGCATCAGCATGGGAGCAACCCCGGGGTGGATATCTTCAAAGGCGCGGCCGGGAAGTAGCGAATCAGGTCGGGGTGCCGGAGCTCGTCGAGCATACCGAGAAACGTCGCCTAAAGGCCGAGGTGTTAGACTCGTGCCCTCCAGGAGTTCAACGATGCTTCGTCGCACCAGCGCTTCTAAAAAGTTGGCGTCCTTCGCTCTCTGTGTCGGTGTCCTGGCGGGGAGTGCCGGCGCGCGGATCGCACCGGTTTCTGCGCAGAGCAATGCGCCTGCAGCCGCGATCGATCGCGCGCTGCTCGATGCCTACAAGTGGCGCAGCATCGGACCGGCTCGCGGCGGCCGGTCGATTGCGGCGTCGGGTGTGAAGGGACGGCCGAACGAGGCGTACTTCGGCGCCGTTGGCGGCGGGCTCTGGAAGACGATCGACGCCGGGAACCATTGGCGCCCGGTCACCGATGGCCAAATCGGCAGCTCCTCGGTCGGCGCCGTCGCCGTCTCGGAATCGAATCCCGACATCGTGTACATCGGCATGGGCGAATCGTGCATCCGCGGCAACATCATGCCGGGTGACGGTGTCTACAAGTCTGCCGACGCAGGGAAGACCTGGACGAAGCTGGGCTTCGCCGATTCCGACGCTATCGCGCGCGTACGCATCCACCCCTCCAATCCCGACATCGTCTTCGTGGCGAGCTTCGGGCGCTACGGCGTCCCGAGTGACGAACGTGGCGTCTTCAAGAGCGTGGACGGCGGTAAGACGTGGCAGAAGGTGCTCTTTCGCGACAACCGAACGGGTGCCGTTGACCTGTCGATCGATGGGAAGAATCCGCAGGTCATGTATGCCTCGCTCTGGGAGGCCTATCGCGTCGAGTATCAGATGTCGAGCGGCGGACCGGGAAGTGGCTTGTTCAAGTCGGTGGACGGCGGCGACACGTGGCAGGAGATCACGCGCAATGCCGGCCTGCCCGAGGGCGTGGTCGGTCGAATCGGCGTGGCGGTGTCGGGCGCCGACTCGAACCGCGTCTACGCGCTCGTCGAGAACGCCAACGGCGGCCTCTTCAGCTCTGACGATGCCGGTGCAACCTGGAAGCTGGTGAACGACAACCGCACGATCCGCCAACGGGCGTTCTACTACACGCACGTGCACGCCGATCCGAACAACAAGGACGTCGTTTACATGCTCAACACGAGCGCGTTTCGCTCGACCGACGGCGGCAAGACGATGACGTCGATCGGCACCGGCACGCACGGCGATCACCACGACATGTGGATCGACCCGGACAATTCCGAGCACGTGATGCTCGGCAACGACGGCGGCGGTGCCATCAGCTACAACGTCTCGGCGCGCGAGCGCACCTGGTCGGGCCAAGAGTTCTCGACGGCCCAGTTCTATCACGTCTCGACGACCGCTCATCTGCCGTTCCATGTGTGCGGGTCGCAGCAGGACAATTCGTCGCTCTGTGTGCCAAGTGACACGGGCGAAGGGGGTGTGGGCGCGGTGTCGGGAGGTTTCGGGCGTATTCCGCCCGTGGCGCCGTATCCAGTCGGCGGAGGCGAGCCGGGATACATCGCGCCGCATCCCACCGACCCTGACGTCTTCTTTGCCGGCGCGAACAATGGCACGTTTCTGACGCGTCACAATCGGCGGACCGGCGAGCTGAAGGAGGTTGGCGCCTATCCTCGCTTCTTCTCCGGCGAGCCCTCCAGCCAGGTCAAGGAACGCTGGCAGTGGACCTATCCGATCATCTACTCGCCGATCGATCCAAAGGTGCTCTACACCTCGTCGCAGCGCGTGTGGAAGACCACCGATGACGGCCAGACCTGGGAGGCGATTAGCGCCGATCTCTCGCGTCATGATCCCAAGACGATGCAGGAATCGGGCGGGCCCATCACGCACGACATGAACAGTCCCGAGATCTACGGCACGGTGTTCTCCCTGGCGCCAGGAAAGACCGACGTCAATGTCATCTGGGCTGGGTCCGACGATGGGCTGGTGCACGTGACCCGAGATGGCGGAAAGACCTGGACCAACATCACGCCGCCCGACATGCCCGAATTCGGACGCGTGAGCCAGATCGACAGCTCGAAGTTCGACGCTGGCACCGCCTACATCGCCGTCAAGAAGATGCTGCTCGGCGATTTGTCGCCCCACATCTTCCGCACACACGACTACGGCAAGAGCTGGACGAAGATCGTGGCCGGGATCGCGACCAACGACTACACGCATGCCGTGCGCGAGGATGCGACGCGACGCGGACTGCTGTACGCCGGCACCCAACACGGTTTCTACATCTCATTCGATGATGGCGATCGGTGGCTGCCGTTCAAGCAAGGGCTGCCCGATACGCAGGTGTCGGACATCTGGGTCGAGGACAACGACATCGCGATCGCGACGCATGGGCGAGGCTTTTACATCCTCGACAACATCGCGGCGCTGCGCCAGGTGGACGCCACGACAACGGCCAACGCACAGCTCTTCAAGCCTGTCGAGGCCATTCGTGGGGCCCAAGCGGCACGGATCGACTACTGGCTGCCGGCCGAGCCCAAGAGCCTGACCTTGGAGATTCGTGACGGCCAAGGGCAGGTCGTGCGGTCCTACCCTGGCGTGCCGCCCAAGCCGCCGGCTGGGGCGGAAGGGGAAGCCGCGCCGCCAGCAGAAGAAGAAGGGCCGCGACGCCCGCCGACGTCGGCGCCAATGACGGCTGGCCTCAACCGCTTTACCTGGGATCTGATGTCGGAGCCGGTGGTGTCGTTCCCGGGCATGGTTCTCTGGGGCGCGACGACAAACGGCCCGATGGTGCTGCCGGGGACTTACGAGGTGCGTCTGCTCGTGGATGGGCGTGCGGAGACGCAGCCGCTGCTGGTCAAGCAACATCCGTTACGACCGGTGGGCGACGCCGATCTGCAGGCGCAGTATCAGATCGGCAGCCAGATCCGAGACAAGGTCAACGAAGCGAACAATGCGGTCATCACGATCCGCCGGATGAAGGACGAGGTCGCCAAGCGACTCACGAAAGCCAATACGGCCGAGGCCAAAGAGTTGGCGGCGCGGCTGACCAAGAATCTCAGCGCGGTCGAGGAAGACGTCTACCAGGTTCGCAATCGCAGCAACCAGGATCCGCTCAACTTTCCCATCAAGATCAACAACCGCCTGGCGTCACTCCTCCGTGTGGTCAACACGGGTGAGGGGCGGCCCACGAGTAACGTGCTCCCCATCTTCAACGACGTCGTGGCGGAGTTGAAGGTGCAGACGGATCGGCTGGCGCAAGTCGTGGCGACCGATCTCGCGACCTTCAATCGCATGATGCAGCGGATGAAGATCGAGCCGATCGAATCGAGATAAGGGGAGAGTCAGGCCGCCCTACAGGGCGGCCTCTACGTGCGCTTGTAGCGGCCGGCCTTCCGAGCCGGCAACTCGGTGACTTTCGTCTACGCTCCGGGGGCCTTGTAGGCGACCGAGCGCTTACAGGCCGCATCCATCTCCTCGGGAGTAATGAGCGGCACGGTCGACGCCCGAACCGCTCCCGAGGCGTTCACGGCAAGACTCACCGCCAGTCCGGCGTTCGAGTCGGGAAAGTCCGCGATGACGAACGCGTCATGCTCGCCGTACGCGAAATAGAACGTCTCCATCCGTCCGCCCAAGTCTTCGATCACCTTCTGCACCGTCGCGCGCCGGCCGGTCCCACCTTCCTTGATCAGCCCTCGTGCTCCGTCGGCGTTGTAGGACACCCTGACCATGAACTTCGGCATCGCTGACTCCTTTCGTAAGCCTGTCACCTTCGCACGCTACGTGGTCGACTGCAAGGAGGTTCAGGTCCGCCGGGGTCGGGCCTTGCGCGGGCAGAATTCAGAAAGGATAGCCGCCTCGGGCCATCACCTCCTCGGCAAGGCACCGGCGGAGGGCGACCGTGTTCACGGGGGGTGCTTTGAGCAGCCGGCGCAGTGCCGCGAGCTGGATCCGCAGCGCGTCGCCTTCCACCATCGCCGCGAGCGCGTTGCGCGCGGCGAGCTCGATGCGCCCGGCCGCTTCGCTGACAAACACGCGTGCGGCGTCCTCGTGACGGTGGGCGTTCGAGGCCGCCCCGGCGCGGGCGGCGGTGGCTCTGAGCACGCTGCTCTCGGAGGCGTACGCGTCGATCAGGATGTCGGCGAGGTAACTCAACACCTCCTGTTCGTCCTGCATCTTCTCGCCGTAGCGCTCCATCGCCGAGCCGGCGATGAGGAGCACGACCTTCTTGAACGCGATGACCGCGCGGCGCTCGTCGGCCAACGCGCCGTCGGCATCGCCACCAGCCGGCAACGACGGGCTCATGATCTCGTCTTGGAGCGCCCGTGCCGCAGCCATGAGCGGCAGCTCGCCCTTGAGCGCCTTCTTCACCAGCATGCCGGGGATCAACAGACGGTTGATCTCGTTGGTGCCCTCGAAGATGCGATTGACGCGCGCGTCCCGGTAGTGGCCTTCGGCCGGATAGTCCTTCACAAAGCCGTTGCCACCGTGGATCTGCACGTTCTCGTCCAGGATGTAGTCGAGCACTTCGCTGCCGAGCACCTTGGCGATGGAGGCCTCGACGGCGAACTCTTCGAGGGCCTGGAGCATCGGCGTGCCGTCGTTTGCTTGCCTCCCGGGCGCGGCGTCGATGTGCGCGTCAATCAGGCCGGCTGTCCGATACATCATGCTTTCGAGCGCGTATTGACGCGAGGTCATCTCGCCGAGCTTGTGCTTGATGGCCCCGAAGGAGCCGATCGGCACGCCGAACTGCTTGCGGCCGGAGGCGTACTTGGCCGCTTCGGCCATGGCGGCGCGGCCGCCGCCCGAGCACATGGCGCCGAGCTTGAACCGTCCGAAGTTGAGCACGTTGAACGCGACCTTGTGACCCTTGCCGATCTCGCCGAGCACGGCATCGGCCGGGACGCGCACGTCCTGCAAAATCACGGGCACGGTGGACGAGCCGTGCAGGCCCATCTTGTGCTCCTCCCTCCCTACCGTCACTCCGTCCCAGCCACGCTCGACGATGAAGGCCGTGAACTGGTCGCCGTCGACCTTTGCGAAGATGATGAAGAGGTCGGCAAAGCCGCCGTTGGTGATCCACATCTTCTCGCCGCTCAGCACGAAGCTGCCGTCGGCCTGCCGGGTGGCGCGGGACTTTGCGCCGAGCGCATCGGACCCCGACCCGGACTCGCTGAGACAATACGCACCGACGACCTCTCCCGACACCAGGCCGGGAAGATATCTCTCTTTCTGTGCGTCGGTGCCGAACATGTAGATCGGCGTGATCGTCAGGTTGGCTTGCGCGCCAAACGTGGCCCCGAACGAGGCCGATCGGCTGATCTGTTCGGAGACCACCAACGTTGAAATCTTGTCCAGATTCACGCCGCCGTACGCTTCGGGCACGTTCACTCCAAGCAGGCCCAGTGCGCCACAGTGGGCGACTAGTTGCCGATTGAGCGCCCAGTCTTTCTGCTCGAGACGGTCCAGCACCGGCAACACCTCGGCGGTGACGAACTCTGCGGCGGTCTGGCCGATCAGTCGATGCTCGTCGGTCAATTTCTCCGGCGTCATCACGGAGAGCGGGTCGGTCTCCTCGACGAGCCAAGCGCCGCCTCTTGCCGCTTGCTGTTCAGTCGATGACATATGCAGTCCTCGTCCAAGATGGCTCGCGCTTTCGTAGGGCGGGCCTCCACGGCCCGCCTTTTGCGCACCGTAAAGGTGCGCCCTACAGCAGCACCTTGCGGATCGCCGGAACGGGACCAATACCGAAGAGCTCTGGTGCAACGCCGGCCGTGGCGAACCCGACGAAGCGCGCGAACGGCTCGAGGCCGCGTTCGCGTGCATAGTCGGCCGACGTGACGATGAGCGCCGCCGCGCCGTCGCTCATTTGCGACGAGTTGCCCGCTGTCACGGTGCCCTGCGTGTGAAAAGCGGGCGTCAATCTCGTGAGCGCCTCGGCGGACGTATCGCGGCGCGGCCCTTCATCGGTCGCAAACGTGATCTGGCGTGTCACGGGCGCTGCTGACGGACGGAGACGGTCCAACGCGAGCGATCCGTTCTCACTCCCTTCGACCAGTCGTACCGTGAGCGGCACGATCTCTTCGCGAAAGCGCCCCGCGTCGATCGCGGCCGCGGCGCGGCGATGGCTGAGCAGCGCAAAGGCGTCCTGCTCTTCTCTGGAGATGCCCGATGTGCGCGCGTGGTTCTCGGCCACCAACCCTGTCGTCAGATACACGTCGGGATACGCGGCCACCAGCGCGGGATTCGGCGACACTTTGTTGCCGCCCATTGGCACCAGGCTCATCGACTCGGTCCCGCCTACCACGACCGCGCGCGCCTGCCCCAGCATGATGCGCTCCGCTCCATAGGCGATGGCTTGAAGCCCCGATGAGCAGAAGCGGTTGACCGTGACGGCCGATGCGTCCACCGGCACGCCGGCTCGCAGGCTCGCGATACGCGCAACGTTCAAGCCTTGCTCCGCCTCGGGCATCGCACAGCCGATGATCACGTCCTCGATGTCGGCGGCGGCCAAGCCTGGCACGCGCTCGAGCGCGGCGGCAATGGCGCTGGCGCACATCTCGTCCGGACGGACGGTGCTGAGCGCACCCTTTGGCGCTTTTCCGACGGCAGTGCGGACCGCGGAAACGATGACGGCGTCGTTCATATATCCTGCTCACATCCACATGACGATGGCGGCTCGCGAGGCGCGAGCCGCGCGCCGCGCGAACCCGGGCGCCGCTATCGGCCTGTGCCCGGCGCGTGGTAGTCGGCCAGCAAATCCGCGACGGCGTCGCCGACCTCAGAGGTCTTGCCCTCGAAAAGATGCGTGGCATCCTCTATCTCCACGAGCTCCTTTGGCTCGGGCAGTTGCGCGTAGAAACGGCGCATCGCCTTGATCGAGATGAGCTCGTCGCGCTCGCCGTGGATGAAGAACTTGGGCTTCGCGCAGCTCTGAAGAGCCCCAAAGTCGTAGCGATCCACCGGCGGCGCAATGGCCAGAACGAGCGCCACGCGCGAGTCCGCCGCCCCAACGGTCGATGCCACCCACGACCCGAACGAGAATCCTGCGGCCCAGAGCGGCACGCTCGGATACCGTTCGCTCGTCACGTCCAGCGCCGCGCGGAAGTCGTCCATTTCCCCGGGACCGGCATCGAAGTCGCCGGCACTTCGGCCGACGCCACGAAAGTTGAAGCGCAGGACCGCACACCCAACGCGCGCGAGCGCCTTCGCCGCTTGATACACGACCTTGGTGTGGAGCGTCCCACCGTGCAACGGATGGGGATGCGCGAAGACCACGCCCGCGCGCGGCTGGTCGGCAGGCAAATCGAGGAGCGCTTCGAGCCGCCCCACCGGACCCGAAATCTCGCGCAGGGGCTCGGGTGGCATCAAGCGACCACCCCGATTCCGGCAGGGCTCGGCTTCGAGCTTGTGCCGGCCCGTCGCTCGTCCGCGAACGTGCTCACCATGTCGGCGAACGCGTCCGGACGGGTGACGATGCCGATGTGCCCGGTGCGGGGCAGCACCTCGTGCCGAACGTCGCGCAGACCGTGCGCGCAGCAGGCGGTCACCTCGGGCGGAACCACGCGATCCAGGCCGCGCTCGCCGGTGACGATCATCGTTGGCGCGGTGATCGCAGACGGGTCGGCAAAGCGATGAGCCGCCGCCCATCGTACGCGCCTCGCCGTGCGCGTCGGCGACAAAAACGCGCGCACGACACGTCCGCCCTGTGTCGCAAAGAAACGCCAGCGCGCCGCCAGTTCCGGGTAGGCGGCCGCCACTTCCGGGTAGAGCCGCAGCGGGGCGCCCATCACGAACAGTGGGCTGAGCGCCAGCGGCGCGCGCATGTAGAACGCGGCGCGGCGGTCCGGCTGCCAGCCGATGGGAAGCGCCGACGCCAACACGAGCGCCTGCACCCGATCGCTCCGTCGCGCGGCAAACTCGGAGGCAACGAGCCCACCGTAGGAGGCACCGACCAGGACCGCCCGATCGACATTGGCGCGGTCGAGGGTGTCCTCGATCTGCTGGACGTCAACGAGAAGCTCAGGACCCGGCCGCGCGCGGCAAACGCGTCGATGGCGGGCGCCATCCATTCCCAGCGGCCTTGGATGCCGGGAATGAGGAGAAACGGGGTGCCTTGACCGCGGTCGATCATCTCGTTCACGTCGCTAATCGAGGCGCGCGCGCCTGCCGCAAGACGGGGAGCATTGCATGGCTTCTCAGTTTCTGAGCGGTTTGCCCGTCTTGAGCATGTGCTGGATGCGCGCGAGGGTCTTCGGCTGCGCGACCAGGCTGAGAAAGGCTTCGCGTTCCAGATCCAGCAGGTAGTGCTCGCTGACGTCGGCCGCATGCGGGAGGTTGCCGCCGGAGAAGATGTGCGCCAGCGTCTCGCCGATCAGCTTGTCATGGTCCGAGGCGCGACCGGCGCGCCAAGCCAGGTGCACGCCAAGCCGCAATCGAGCGCCCAGCGATTCGCCGCCGACGCGGATCGCCGTTCGTGGCGCAGGTGGACGATAGCCTTGACGCACGCGGTCGAGCGCCGTGGCTTTCGCATCCGCCAGCAGTCGGTCGCGGTTCATCGTAGACCGATCGGTCGGCGACAGATAACCGAGCCGGACGGCGTCCGGGCCACTGGCCGAGATCTTGGCCAGGGCGACGGTTTCGAACGCGGTCTCGACGGACGGCAGGGGATCGCTCTGCCCGGTCGGCAGGTGCGCCGTCGATCGCACGAGCATCTCTTTACTGCCGCCGCCTGCGGGAATGAGCCCGACGCCCACTTCCACCAGTCCCATGTAAGTCTCTGCGGCGGCCTGCACGCGATCGGCGTGCAAGACGACTTCGGCGCCGCCGCCCAGCGTGAGACCGGCGGGTGCGGCCACCACCGGCACCTCGCTCAATCTGACCGTCATCACGGCTTGCTGGAAGGCGCGAACCATCAGGTCGATCTCGTCCCAATTGCCTTCCTGCGCTTCGAGCAAGACCAGCATCAGGTTGGCCCCTGCCGAGAAGTTCGGCGCGTCGTTGCCGATGACCATGGCCTGATAATTCCGCGCCGCTTCACGCACGCCGGCTTCCAGCATCTGTACCGTGTCGCCGCCGATGACGTTCATCTTCGAATGAAACTCGACTGCCAGGACGCCGTCGCCGAGATCGATGAGGCTGGCGCCGGGGTTGGCGCGGACGACCGCCGACCGCGCGCGCGCCGAGCGCAGAATCTGCAGGTCGGGCCCGGCCGGCGGAGCCCACCCGGGGCGAAATCGATCGCGGCCCGAATCGAGCGCTTGTTGGACGAGTGGCGGGACGCCTCGGCATACGGCGTGGCCGCCCGCGGCGCTTGCCGCGTCCATGACGCGGGCGACGCCGATGGCGTCGAACAGCTCGAACGGACCCAATTCCCAACCGAAGCCCCACTTCATCACCCGATCGACATCGTCGATCGAATAGGCGATGTCCGGTGTGACGCGCGCGGTATAGACAAGCGTAGGGGCCAGAGTCTCGCGCAAAAACTGGCCGACCTCGTCGGCCGATTCGAACAGCCGCCGCACGCGCGCCGCCACGTCGTCCAGTCCTTTCGCCGCGTCGAGTGTGGACAGGCGGGCCGATTGACGCGGCCGGTACTCCAGCGTTGTGGGGTCGAGCGTCCAGATCGCCGATTCACCGCTGGCCTCGCGACGCCGTTCGTAGAAGCCTCGCCCGCTCTTCTCGCCGAGTGCCCCACGCGCGACGAGCGCCTCGAGCAACGCTGGCGTCGCGAAGGCCTCACGATCGGCGACGTCGGGCAACCGCTCGTGTAGGTTCGCGAGCACATGAGTCAGGACATCGAGACCGGCGATGTCCATCGTTCTGAACGTCGCTGAGCCCGGCCGTCCGAGCGCGGGACCGGTGATGGCATCGATTTCTTCGATCGTGTACGCGTGTCCTGCCCCAGCGCCGTTTCGGGCCAACACCTCGAGCGTCCGCACGACGCCGTACAACGCAATGTGGTTGCCAATGAAGTTCGGCGTGTCCTTGGCAACGACGACGCCTTTGCCCAGCGTGCGATCGGCAAACGTCGCCATTCGTTGGACCACGGCGGGGTCGGTGTCGGGCGTCGGAATGAGCTCGAGTAGCCGCAGATACCGCGGCGGATTGAAGAAATGGGTGCCGAGCCAGTGACGGCGAAAGTCGGGGGCGCGGCCTTCGGCGAGCGCGCCGATGGGAATGCCGGACGTATTGGTGCTGACGATCGATCCGGGCCTTCGCAGCGGTTCGATGCGGGACAGGAGCGATTGTTTGATGTCGAGCTTTTCGACGATGGCTTCGACGATCCAGTCGGCGTTCGAGAGACGCGCGAGGTCGCGGTCGAAGCCGCCAATTGAGACCAGCCGAAACGCGTCGGGCGTGAACTGCGGGTCGGGCTTCAGCTTTCGAGCGGTGGCGAGGCCCGCCCGGGCCACGTCGGCGGTGAGGTCGAGCAGTAGCGTCGGAATGCCGGCGTTGGCGGAGTGAAGGGCGATCTGCGCCCCCATCGTGCCAGCCCCGAGCACGGCGACGCTGTTGATGCTCATCGCCGCTCCTTGGCCGAGAGGCGAGGTATCGAACGCGGCGGGCGGGACTTCGCGGGACGTCGGCGCGGGCCGATGCCGTTGACGAAGAGGTCGACCACGGCGTCGGCCTCCGCATCCAACTCGTAACGCCGATCGCTCAAGATCCAGTTCGTCGCCATCTCGTCGAGCGCCCCGAAGAACATCTTGGCGGCCGTCCTCGCGTTGATGTCGGCGCGAAGCGTTCCCGCCTGCTGTCCGCCGGCGATCGTCTGCTGAATGAGCTCGAGATAATCGCGCAGGTAGGTGGACGAGAACTGCTGCATGAACTTGGTCGTCTGCCGCAGCTCGACCTGAAAGACGATGGCGAGGTTGCGATCGCGGCCGAGTCGCTGCAGGTGGAGCCGCGCGATCCGGCGCAACCGCTCGGCCGCGTCGGGGACGCCGTCGAGCGCCGTCCGACCCTCGGCCAGGGCGGCCCGCATGGTCTTCTCGAAGAGCGAGACGAGCAGGTCGTCCTTGCTGCGAAAGTAGAGGTAGACGGTGCCGGCGGCGACGCCGGCCGACCGCGCCACGTCGGCGACTTGGGCCTGGAAGAAGCCGCGCCGCGCGAAGACGGAGGTGGCGGCCGCAAGGATCGCCTCGCGCTTGTCCGAGACGGGTGCCGGCGATCGGCGGGAAACGCTGGAGAGCGAAGGCGAGGGGGGCATGAATGAACGTTCATTCATTGTGACGGCGGTGCAGGGAGTTGTCAACGACGCGGCGTGGCACCTACTTCCACCGCATCAGGATGGTCTCGCGTTGAAAGACGCGCACGCCCAGCCACAGCAACCCCACGTTCACGACCGCAAGCACCACCAGGGCCACGAGTAAAGGCTGCACCCCCCACACGTATTGGCCAACCATCTGTGCGACAAAGGCAATGGTGATCGGCATCACGACCAGTCCACCGAGCTGCTGGGCTGACCGCGGATCGTTGACGCGCGAGGAGACGATGACCGCCATTTGCAGGCCGGTCAGCGAGATCAGCGGGCCCCCGACCAAGCCGAGAAGGACCGTTCTCGGCCCGAGGAGGGCTCGCCACACCCCCGGGGCTGCCGTGAGCGCGATCCCGCCCACGTAGAGAATCATCGCGAACGCCAGTAGGGCCAGGGACACCAGAAAAGGCGTGAGCGCCTTGGCGGCGAGCAGCTCTCCGGTCGTGATCGGCGTCGCCAAGAGTGGCTCGAGCGCGTGGCTTTGCTTCTCGCTGATCACGGCGTGCGCCGCCAACGACATCGACCCAACGACCGGGACGAGCAGCACCAGCAGCAGGAACTGATGGAAGAGCAATGCCTGCACGCGCGCACGCCCTTCGAGCGCCGCGAGCTCCGGAATGACTGCGGCAGCGCGGCGTGCCGCGTCCGCAAATTCTCCATCGTCGAACGACTCGCCAGAGAGCGCCGGTGCGATGACGGCGATGAGAAAGGCCGGCACCAGCGCGCCGATCACCATGACGAAGGCGGGCACCAGCGTTCCCGGATGACGCACGAGCTCGGCCGCATCCTTCGCCATCAGCGCGCGCACACGGCCGAGCGCGCCATGAGAAGAACGTCGCATCACGCCTCACCAACGAGCTCGAGGTAGACATCCTCGAGGGTGCGATCGCTCGGCAGAACGTGGGTGATCCGTGCGCCCGCCGCGACCAGCGCCCGCACCAGGTCGGGAACACCCTGTTCGTCGCCGAGTGTCACCAGTAAGCGGCCGCCGCTCGCCTCGACGTGAGCGGCCCGTGCCTGGCGCACCGCGCCAACCCAATGCGCCGCCTCACCCTCGACGATCACTTCCACTCGGATGCCCGGTCCCTGCCGTCTGAGGACCGCACTCCGGTCGAGTGCCAGAAGACGCGTCCTGAGGATGGCGATGCGATCCGCGAGCTCCTCGGCCTCGGCCAGATTGTGCGTCGACACCAGAATGGCGCGACCCTCGCGTCGCATGGCGAGGATGAGATCGCGAACCTGGCGCGCGCTGGAAGGATCGAGGCCGGCCGTGGGCTCGTCGAGCAGCACGACGCGCGGATCGTGAATGAGCGTTCGGGCCAGCGCCGCGCGTTGCTTGAGGCCCTTGGAGAGCTGACCGGCAGGATCCCCGGCCCGATCGGCCACGCCAACGAGATCCAGCACGCGGGCCACGTGCACGTCGGGCGATGACAGCCCGTGCAACCGAGCATAGGTTCGAAGGTTCAAGCGGACGCTCAACCGATCCCACAGGCCGGGCGCTTCGGTGAGTAGCCCCACCGGACCGTTCACGTGAATCTCGCCTGCGGAGGGTGTGATGAGGCCCGCGAGCATGCGCAACGTCGTCGTCTTGCCCGCACCGTTCGGACCGAGGAGGGCGACAACCTCGCCGTTGGCGACCGAGAACGACACGTCGCTCACCGCCTGACGGCCGTCGAAGTGTCGGCTCAGGTGAACCGCCGTAACGGCCGCGGACGCCGCGGATCCTTCCGCGAGCGGGCCGCTCAGCGGACCTCCAAGTCCTGGCGGATCGAGTCGAAGAAGATCTCCGCGATGCGGCGATAGCCGGCCTCGGTGGGATGTAAGCCGTCGATCCCGATGACGGTCGCGACGCTTGGCAAGAGCCCGGCGTACAGGTCGACCAGGACCGCGCCTTCTCCACGCGCCACGTCGACGAGTCGCGAATTGTAGGCTTGTACAAGCGAGCTCGAGAGCGCCCGCAGGCCGCCGGGGCGCGGCGGGGGCAGCGTCGCGATGAAGACACGGGCGTTGCGCAGTCGTGCCTCCTTGGCCATCGTTTCGATCGCCAGCACCGCCGGCGTGAGCGCCCCGCTACCGAGCGCGAGATCGTTGGAGCCGCCGAGCAGAAGGACGACCTCGGGCCGAAGCGCGCTGAAGACATCGGGAAAGCGCTTGCTGCCGTCGGTGACGTACTCTCCGGTCTTGCCCGCGTTCGTGACGTTGATCGAGGCGCTCTGTTGCCCGTAGCGGGCCCGCAACAAGAGATCGAGCTGCATGGGATACGACGCCTGCGGGACGAGGGCCAGCAGAAACGAAGGCGCCTCCCCCTCTGAGGCCGCCGAGGTTGGTGCTGGAACGGTCACCTCGCCGGCGGTGAGGCTGTCGCCAAACGCCAAGAATCGCGTGCGCGAGATCCGCTGCGTTGGCTGCGGCGTCGAGACCGCGACCGTGAAGGCGCACGAGGCGGTGGCGCCATTGGCGGCCGAGGCCGTACAGCGAACCGTGGTCGAGCCCACGGGAAAGGAACTGCCCGACGCGGGCGCGCAGCTCACCGTCACCGGCGCCACCCCGCCGGTCGATGTTGGCGTCGCAAATGAGACCGGGACGGCCGCGCCGCTCGTCGAGGTGGCGCTCAGGTCGGCCGGACACGTCAGGGTGGGACCAGAGGACGGATTCGGTGCTGGCGAAGGGGGCGGCGTGGGCGAGGTCGGCGTCGACGAGCCGCAGGCGCCTGTCAGGGCGGCCGCGAGGATGATGGCCGCGATGCACACGATCCCCGGCGAGGCGGGCGAGATTTTTTTCGAACAAATGTCGGCGGCGGCCATGAGCGCCCGTTGATTGTATCCAAACGAATCACGGGGAACAGGGACCCACGCCGGAACGGATTATCGGGGCTCGAACTCGAAGCAGCCCGGGGTCACGAGCAGGCGGCCGCGACCGGTAAACGCCAGACTGGTCGGCGACACGATGCCGCCGGCGCGGAACTGCACCGTTCGGATCTTCTCACCCCGTTCGTCGAAGACGTAGGTGAACGGGATGGTGAAGGCGACCCAGAGTTGGCCAGACGAATCGACCGCGGCGGTGCGGACGTTGGGAACGATCAGCGGTATCTCGCTGTCGTTCACGGTCCGCCGCGGCCAGCGCATCGGCGTGTCTGCGATCAGAGGATCGAGCTCTCGCCCTTGCATCACGCGTTCGAACACGAGAGCGCCGGCCGCATCGTACTTGCGAAACATGGGCGTCCCGGCCTGAAAGACGACGTAGAAGCCGCCCGTGGGATCCACGAGCGGAATGGAGGCGTTCATCGCCAGATGGACGTCGCGATCGCTCTCCTGCCCCGTCGTGCGCAGCCCGCCGATGCTGCGCACCGGGGTGCCGTCCAGCGTGTATTCCGTGATGAGGGCGCCGGTCTCCGGCTGGTTGATGAGCACCGTGGTGCCGGTGAACGCCAAGGTGCCGACCCCGCTGAGCGAGAGGCCACCGATGCTGAGGCGCGCAAGGGCCCGCCCCGGCAAGAAGAAGCCGCCAAGCCGGCTCCCACCGTGGCCGAAGAACTGAATCCTCTCGCGCCCGTTGGGCGCGTCGGCCACCGCGAACGTTCCCGTCGGATGTAGCCCGAACCCCCGCGGCTCGATGATCCGTCCATCTTCGCCGCCGATCTGCACCAGCGTACGGACCGATGTGGCAGCGGCGTCGACCTCGTAGACCGAATGCCCACGGCGATCGAAGACGAAATATTCCCCGCCAGCCGCCTGGTGAAACCCAAGCGGGTCGCGGAACTGGCCGACGATGGCTGGGGGAAGCCCGGCGACCGACCTCAGTGTGTCGACTTGTCCCGGAGACGCGGATGGGCGACCGGAGGACTGTGCGCGCTCTGGTTCGGCGCCGTGGGCGAGAGCAACGAGAACCCCGATGAGCCCGACCTGGGCACGAAGATGCCGGCGCTTGAAGCTCGCGACCGGTGTCACTGCGGCTCTGACGTCGACCCCTTGCCTTCTATCTTCTGCCTTCAGGTTTCCGGCCTTTTCATCCGCCTGTCTAGTACGCCGCCAGCTCGCGGATGGCGGCGAGCACGTCGGACGATTGCGGGAGGATGGCTTCTTCGAGATCCGGAGCGTAGGCGACCGGACAATCCATGGCGGCGACACGCTTGACCGGCGCGTCGAGATAGTCGAAGAGCTCTTCGCCGATCCGCGCGGCGATCTCGGCGCCGAACCCGCACGTGAGCTGGTCTTCGTGGGCGACGATCACGCGGTTGGTCGATTTCACGAGCTCGGCGATGCCGTTCCAGTCGTAAGGGATGATCGTGCGCAGATCGAAGACCGCGGCGTTGATGCCGTCTTTTTCCGCCTGCTGCGCGGCGAGCACCGATCGCTGCACGAGCGCTCCCCAGGTGAGGATGACGAGGTCCGCGCCTTCCCGCCGGAGAGCACCCTTGCCGAACGGAATCGTGTAGTCCGGCCCCGGGTACGTGCCTTTGTTGTAGGTCTGACGATAGAGATGTTTGTGCTCGAGATACATCACCGGATCGTCGCAGCGGATCGCCGTGCGCAGCAGGCCGGCGGCGTCGACCGCGTTCGACGGAAAAACGAGACGAATCCCAGGGCAGTGGGCGAAGATGCTGACGCCGGACTGGCTGTGGTACGGTGCGCCGCCACGCAGGTAGCCGCCGATCGGCACGCGGACCACCATCGGGCACGAGAAGTTGTTCGACGAGCGGTAGCGCAGCATCGACATCTCGTCGCGTAGCTGCATCATCGCCGGCCAGATGTAGTCGAAGAACTGGATCTCGACGACCGGCTTGAGCCCGCGTGTCGCCATCCCCACCGCCCGGCCGATGATGTTCGCCTCGGCAAGGGGGGAGTTGAACACGCGATCGCCGCCGTAGAGCGTTTGCAGGCCGTGCGTGACCTTGAACACGCCGCCTTTGCCCGGCACCTTGCCCAGCACGTCCGCGCGGCTCGCGTCGGCGACGTCTTCGCCGAACACCACGATGCGCGGATTGCGCGCCATCTCGTCTTTCATCGTCCGATTGATGGCCGCCACCATGGTGTCGGGCTTGCCGTCGGTCAGCGCCGTCGTCTCGAAGGTGGGCCCCGTCGGATCGACATCGTGCGAAAACACATACCATCCCGCCGTGTTTGCCGGCGGCTTGGGTGCGGCGAGCGCTGCCGCGGTCGATTGCGCGATCTCCCGCTCGACCTCAGCGGCAATCGATTCGAGGTCGCCCTCCTTGGCCGCCCCTTCCGCGAGGAGAAACGCGCGCATCTTCGTGAGCGGATCGCGCTCCGCTTCCGCCGAGCGCTCCTCAGCGGTCTTGTACAACCGCTCATCGTCCGAAAGGGAGTGAGAGTACGGTCGGGTGACTTTGGCGTGGACGAGCGCCGGCTTACGCTCGAGACGGATCCAGTCCACGGCTTCGCCGAGCGTCCGATAGCTGGCGAGGAAGTCGGTGCCGTCGCAGCGGAGCAGCTTGAGATTGGGGAATGATTCGAGGAGCCGCGAGATGTCGCCGCCGGCCGTCTGCACCTCGACCGGGACGGAAATGGCGTATCCGTTATCCTCGACGAGATACAACACCGGCACGTGCCGCGTACAGGCCGTGTTCAAAGACTCCCAGAACTCGCCTTCGCTGGTCGCGCCCTCGCCGATCGACACGTACGTAATCTCGTCGGCGTGTGCCCGCTCGCGGCCGTCGGCGATCTCTTCGATTCGCTGGTACAAGAACGTCGCCTCGCCGCAGCCGACCGCCTGCAGGCACTGCGTTCCGGTGGGGCTGCCTTGCGAGGGGATGTTCAGCGCCCTGTGTCCCCAATGTGACGGCATCTGGCGGCCGCCCGAGCTCGGGTCGTCCACGGCGCCGACAGCCGAGAGCAACATCTCGAGCGACGTCATGCCGAGCGTGAGACAGAGAGCGCGATCGCGATAGTAGGGATAGAACCAGTCGTAGCCGCCGCGCAAATGCAGACCGGCCGCGGTCAATACCGCTTCATGTCCGGCGCCGCTGATCTGAAAAAAGATTTGGCTCTGATTCTTGAGCTGGATCTCTTTGTCGTCGAGCCGCCGTGACAGCAGCATGGTGCGGTAGGCACGCAGGAGATCGTGGCGCGTCAGACCTTCCCAGGTCTTGTCGGGCGTCGTGGCGGCGCGTGTGGCTGTCTTGCCGGTGTCGGCGCCGCTCGCGACCGTCGATCCCTTCATGAGTCCACCCTTCCCCGATACAGACGGCGACCATCGAACATAAAAGTATACCACCCGGCCGGATGGTATAATCCGCGCCGCTCGAGGCATTTCGGCCCGATTTACTGCGTTACTGCGACCGGGCCGCTCCTGCCTCGCCTCGTGACTGGACGACGGCTCATGGACGCACACATGGTTCGCTTGCACCGCTGGGACGAGATCGCGCTCGAAAAAGTCACCGAGATGATCTCTCGGAAAATCGTCACCGGCGAGCGCGAGATGCTCGCCCAGATCTATCTGAAGCGCGGCGCCCTGGTGCCGATGCACTCGCACGAGAGCGAGCAGATGACCCACGTGCTGCAAGGCGCGCTGAAGTTCCTCATCAACGGCGAGGAGATGACGGTACGGGAGGGTGAAGTCCTCCACATCCCGTCATGGGTGCCGCATCAAGCCGAAGCGCTGGAAGACACCTTCGAGATCGATATGTTCAGCCCCATCCGGAAGGATTGGCTGGAGGGCACGGATACGTATTTCCAGGAGAAGACGCGAGTGGGGGAGTAGGCACTAGTGAATGTGCTTCTTCCAATCCTTCTTCCAGTCATCGTCACCGCCGCGGCCGCCGGAGTAGACGTCGAATCGGCCTCGCGCCCGCTGCATCTTCCAGCGCAGCCAGCGGTAGCGCAGCTCGTCGAGCGGCCGCAGCCGCAGTCCCTTCAGGTAGAGATAGCCCACCACCAGGCCGCCGAGATGTGCGGTATGCGCCACGCCGCTGCCACCGCTGCCAAGTGAGGACAAGAAGGCAATGGCGCCCACGATCATCACGAAGTATTTCACTCTGATCGGGAAGAGCAGGTAGAGGTAGATCTCGCGATTGGGAAAGTAGAGGGCGTAAGCCAGCAGAATGCCGTAGATGGCGCCCGAGGCGCCGATCGTGCGCTCGCCGTAGATCAAATCGGCGCCCGGCAGCGGGCTCATCGACCAGAGGAGCACGGTCGCCGCCGCGCCCAGCCCCGTCACGAAGTAGTACTTGACGAAGAAGCGGGTCCCCCACGTTCGCTCGAGCTCGGTGCCGAACATCCACAACGACAGCATGTTGAACAGCACGTGGCCGATGGCAGGCAGCGGGGCGTGCAGGAACATGTAGGTCACCATCTGCCAGATGGCGAAGCGCTCGAAGATGGCAGCTGGATGGAGACCGAGCCGCGCGATCATCTCCGGCACGATCGAGGCGGCCAGATAGGCCACCACGTTCGCGATGATGAGCATCTTGACGGCCGGCGACATCGGACCGGGCCCGAGGGCATAGGAAAGGCCTGAGGATCGCGGGTAACGCGCCATTGATCGCTGATCGTACTACAGGGGGGTCGGAACGGGACGCCGGGGCAAATCAGAATTCAGAGGAAGCCCTGAGCCGCAAGCCGCGCGCCCCAAGCCTTCAAACCTTCGAGCAGTGAGCCTTGCGCCCCCCAAGCCTCGAGCCGCCAGCCCGAAGCCCTACGTGAGGCACAAAGAGTCGAGGCGACGTCACGCGAGTCGCTCACTCACAGCTCGACCAGGATGCGGCAGAAAAGCCGCAAGCACCGCAGCCACGAGCGGCGCACCAGACACGGCGAGAAGGGCCCAACTGAGGCCGATGCGATCCGCGATGAGGCCGACGAGTGGCGCCATCAAGGCACCCGTGCCCCAGGCAAAGCCCATCATCAGCGACGACACGGTCGCCGCGCTCACGGGCGCAATCTGCTGCCCGTAGGTCACGTTGACCGGAAGCGTCGATTGCAGCAGGAAGCCGCCAAACGCCGCGATTCCCGCGAGCCTCCAGCCGGTGAGAAATGGCGCGACACCCAAGAAGGGCACGGCCAGGACGAGCGACCATAAGATGACCCGCTTCGGGCCGTAGCGGTCCGACAGCGGTCCGCCGATGAAGCCGCCCACGCTGCTGAAGAAGAGATAGGTCGAGACGGCCAGACTCGCTTGCCCGACGCTCATGCCCTGGCTCGTCAACGTCACCGGCATGAAGGTCGAGAATGCGGACGCGGTCATCGTCCGCAGCACGACCACGAGGAACAGGATGGTGAGCGGCCGCGCAAACGGCGCCAAGGCGCTGAAGGGCTGGCGGTCGCCATGCGCGATCGGCGCGATGGGCGGCATCGTGCGCAGAGTCAGTGCCAACGCGGCCAATCCCGGCAGCGCGACGAGCCACGACCAGTGCAGCCCCAGCGCGACGATGGCGGGCACAAAGACAATCGGCGCCATCGACTGTCCCAGGGATCCACCGGTGATGTGCACCGACATCGCCAGCCCTTTGCGATGATCGGAGACGCGGTACACGAGCGCCGCCGCCGGCGGGTGAAAGGCGGCGCCGCCAAGACCGCCGATCACGAGCACGAGGGCAAGAGACAGAGGCGACCACGCCATGCCGATCCCGCTCATCACGACGACCGAGAGGATGGGACCTGCCATGAGGAGCACGCGCGGCCGCCAGCGGTCTGCGAGTGCGCCGAAACCAAGCTGCGAGACCGAGGTCGCGATCTGCAGCGCCATGGCCAACACTCCCGCCATCGTCAAAGAAAGGCCGAGGCGCGGGATCAACAGCGGGAGGAGCGGCGCGTAGATGTTCGTATACGCGTCGACGATGAAGTGCGTCGACGCGGTGGCCAGAATCGCCGGGTGTAGTGCCAGCGCGCCGAACGCTGTCCGTGGCGACGCATGATCGGATGCCGGAGCTGATTCCACAGATCTCCTCGGATCAAAGGCAGAATGCAAAAGGCAGAAGACAGAAGGTTACGGCCGCTTGCGACGAAACCTTCGCAGCACGAGGCGCCGCGCCTCGTCGAACTCTTGGATCCGCAGCACGTGCGACGAGATTGCGAGCGCGCCGAGTGCCGCACCGATCGTCAGAGCAACGCCCAGAAGCCGCGCGATAGGCGTTGTGTCGGCGACCAGTTGCGGAACCGCGCGATCGGCCCCCCAGGCGACAACCGCCATCACCGACGCCGCCAGCAGGATCCGCGCAAAGGTGTTGGCAATGCGCGTCCCGTCAATGCCGCCCAGGTGCTGCCGCAGCAGCCAGAACTGCAGTACCGCGTTCAGAACCGCCGTCACCGACGTGCCCAGCGCCAACCCGCGATAGCCCATGGCGCGAACCAACACCAGATTGAGGACCACGTTCACGAGGACAGACGCTGCGCTCGTCGCCACCGGCACGCGGCTGCGATCGAGCGCGTAGAACACTGGCGAGACGATGCGAACGACGGAGTAGCCGACGAGGCCGATGGCATAGAACTGCAAGGCCGCGGCTGTTGCCGCGGTGTCGCTCGCGGTGAAGCGTCCGTACTGGTAAATCAGGGCGACAATTGGCTCCGCCAGGACGATGAGCCCGAACGTGGCCGGCACGTTGAGCGCCAGCATCAGCCCGATGGCCGACGCGACCGTCGAGCGCATCCCGGCGTGATCGTGCGCGTGGGCCAGGCGCGAGAGCGTTGGTGTGGACGCCGCGGCAATCGACACGCCGAAGAGGCCGATCGGCAAGTACATCACCCGGAAAGCGAAGTCGAGCCAGGACACGGCGCCCGTGCCCTCGCCGGTTGCAAGGATTGTGTTCACGAGCACGTTCATCTGCGTGGCGGCCATTCCGATCGTGCCCGGTCCCATGAGCAGGAGCACTTGCCGCAGACCCTCATCGCGAAAGTCGAGTCGCGGCCGATATGTAAAGCCCTCGTTGCGCAGCGGCGGCCATTGCACGGCGAGCTGTGCCAGTCCGCCGACGAGCGTGCTCACGGCGATGATGACGATGGGCTGGAGACCGAGGAGAGGTGCGAAGGGAACGAGCGTGAGAGCCATCACGATCGTCGCGATGTTGAACATCGCCGGGGAGAGTGCGGGCACGAAGAAATGGCCGAGTGTATTCAACATGCCCATCGCGACCGCCGCAAGAGCCACAAGGGTCAGAAACGGTGCCATGATTCGCGTCAGTTCGACCGTCAAGGAAAGCTTGCCGGGAACCTGCGCGAAATCCGCCGCATACAACCGCACGAGCGGCTCGGCAAAGAGCATCGCGCACACGACGAGGACGCTCGTGATGAGGACGAGCGCACTCATCACGGAGCTTGCAAGCTCCCAGGCGCGTGGCCGCCCGCCTCGGGCGAGAGCCTTGGTGAAGGTCGGAACGAACGCGGCGCTCATCGCGCCTTCGGCAAAGAGATCGCGGAGCAGATTGGGGACCCGGAACGCCACGCGGAAGGCGTCCATGGCATCGCCGGCGCCGAAGTAGAAGGCGAGAACCTGATCGCGAACCAGCCCGAGCAACCGGCTGGTCATCGTCGCCAGCCCGAAGAGACCGGCCGAGCGGGCCAGCCGCGGAGAGGACTCGGACATCAATTCGGAACCGACAGGGTAGCACGCGGATCCCTGCGCGCTTGCGGACGGTGTCCGCTGCTGAACAGGCGGACATAAAAATGGGCTCCGACCGGGTGGTGGGAGCCCAAAGGAGGATGGTGAGAGGCTGACTAGGCCTTTCAACTTCTATAGACGGTGGAAGGGGGCAGAATGTTTGCGGGAACTTTCGCGTGACCGGTTTTTTTGTGACGAGACCCGTGACTATCCTGCGAGCCGTGCGCGCACGAGCTCGTTGACCCGCTTGCCGTCGACGGTCTTGCCCGCAAGGGCCGTCATGACGGCCTTCATCACCCTGCCCATGTCTCGTGCACCGGTCGCGCCGGTGTCCGTGATCGCCTGCGCAATCAGCGACTCGAGCTCGTCGGTAGACAGAGACGGTGGCAGGTAGGCTTCGAGGATGGTGATTTCCGCCGCCTCTTTCTCCGCCAGGTCGAGCCGCTGCCCGGCCGTGAACTGCTCGATGGCTTCACGCCGCTGTTTCACGAGCGACGAGACGACCTGTACGTCCTCCGCGGCGTCGAGCCCGCGGCCTTTCTCGATGCTCTTGTTGGTGAGCGCGGTCTTGAGCATGCGGAGCGCCGTGAGCCTCGTCGCGTCGCGGGCCTTCATCGCGACGGCGATCTCGGCGGTCACTGTTTCGGTGAGGGTCATGATTTGATCCTTGTCGCCTGTCGCCTGTCGCCTGTCGCCTGTCGCCTGTCCGCCTTCGCGGCCTGCAGGGCCGCTACGGCGCGACGGCGCCGTAGCTCGCGCATGTGGGTAGCGAGCGTAGGCGTGCCGTCTCTACTGATCCAGCAATCCGTCGCCGAGCGTGAAATGCCAGCGATCCGGTTCCCCGTGAAAATCGGCCGGCACATCGACCGCGTTCACCTTGACGTAGAGCTCGACCGCCGACTTCACGACGAAGTAACCCGAGCGGCGCAACACGCGACGAAAGCCCGTGTGCTGCACGTGGCACCGTATCTTGTCCGAGTCCTCGGCCCTCGCCTCGCGGTCGATCCATCGCAACAACGTCTTCAGTCCGCGTTCGTCCTCCGGATCGGCGAGAAAATCCACGATCTGCGTCGCCCGACCTTGCGGCTCGCGGACGTGACGATACACGGCATATCCGTGCGTCTCGTCATCGCGGCGCAGCACGGCCACCGCGTAGCGTACATGCGGCGGCTCGACGAAGCGCCAGTTCAAATATGCCGCGTTCCGCTTGACCGCCAGATCGAGTCGCGGCGCGACACGCTCCCACAGCGCATCGACTGCAGGGTCGAATCGGCGGACGACCTCGACCTGCTCACGCAATGGTCGTGCGCGCGCGACCACGCGCACGAACGGCAAGGTGAGTGCCGACACCAGTTGGTTGACGGGCGCCGGCCACGACGGCTGGCGCAGGGCCCGCCGGCTGAGCGGTTTGACCACGCACGGCAACGTGACCGGCTTGGGCCAGCGCAGACGCTCGCGCAGCAGGTAACGGGTGCCCTCGGACAAGGCGCCGCCCAGCGCTACGCCGCTCTGCCGATCCCAGTGACGCAGCAGCGCTTCGCCCAGGCCGCGTCGTTGCCGCTCGCCGACAACGAGCGGATCGATCGACCAGGCACCCTCGGCCTCGAGACCGCGTAAGCCCACACGCACCGGCATCAGCGCACTGGCGGCGATAATCGTCGGTCCCTCGCGCACGATCCAGTAGAGCGGCTCACCCGAGGTGTTGGCCGGATTGCGCCGCAGCCAGTCCCAACGCAGTCGAATCGCGTCGGCCGCCTCGATGCCGGATGTCCGCCGGTAGAGCAGCTCGAGACCGCGACGATCTGCAGAGAGCAGGCGATCGATCTCAGGCATCGAGACGCGGCAGCAGGCCGTGGGTGAGGTCGCGACGGGCATCGCCTCGACCTGAGCGAAATGGAGAGCCGTGTGGGCGAAGAGCGCTCGCCATCCGCCTCTCGTCGCAGCACGGCCGCATCGAGGGGGGAGAGAGAGAGAGCACCTGCCGCGAGGCCGTTCGGTTGATTGTACGTCGACTCTAGCAGGCTGATGAAAGAGCCTCGAGCCTGAAGTGACTTATCCCTTCAGGTTGCTGGGTTTCAGCAACCTGCTAGTCGCGCGGAGGTCTCTGTGGTGACGGCGGCGCGGCCCCGGGCACCGGCGTGCCAATCACCGGTGAGCCGGCCGGCGGCTCGGCCGGATTGGTCGGCTGCACCTGCGGCGTGAAATTGAACCCGGCCGGCGCCTGCCCCGGCGGCGCCGTTCCCGGCTGGATCGGCGTCCCGAACGGCGTCGTCCCTGGCTGCACCGGCGTGCCGAACGGCGTCTGGCCTGGTGGCACGGGCACGAACGGCATGGTGGCCCCCGGTTGTCCGAACGGCGTGGCTTGCGGCTGGGTCGGCGCGAACGGGTTGTTGCCTGGCTGGGGTTGCGCCTGTGGCGCGCCGGGCTGACCGAAGGCCCCAGGGAACTGCCCGGGCTGCGGGAACGAGAACACCGCGCCTGGATCCCCTTCAACCGGTTGCTCCATCGCCGGATCGTCCGACGACTCGCCGGGGCGAGGTGGCACGAACCGCGGCGGCGTGTTGCGGTTCCCGGCCGCAGCCACCGGTGGGGGCGGCGTGCTGGTTGGCAAGACCATGATGCGATCGTACATCGACGCACCAGGAGCGGCCGACGCGGAGCGAGGCGCCGCCATGTATCCCGCGACGGACCGCAAGATGATCTCGAGCGCCTGACGCTCGGGCATATTCTCGAGCTTCAGCGTGACAGGTGCGCCCGTCACGCGGTCGCCGTTGACCACGCGGGTACCGCCGACCTTGCCCCATTC
>JAIVJN010000131.1:0-20054 GCA_020200025.1 Acidobacteriota bacterium
CGCGTCAACAAACCGGGGACGAACGCGCGGTCGCGCAAGAGCTACCTCGCGACCCCAGAAAAGAGCTGAGATCGCGCTGCCCTGGGCGCTTTTACGCCAGGGCGACCGCGATCATCGTCAGCACGAGTAGGGCACCAACCGCCAGCTCCGCGGTGCTCGAAAAATTCCATTCGTAGATCCTGAACATCATGTCCTCCACCTTGCTTTGACGGCGTCACGCGCTGCAAGGTTCCTTCAGAGGGTATGAAAACGCGTCGTTCGGCGCACAGCTCGGCAGAGCGGATGCCGGTGACGAACGGCTGCTGAGCCTTCATGTATGGTGTTCCTACATATGGCGCCGACATCCTTCAGCGATCGTGAGCTCAAGAAGGGGAGCGCCGAGCTGCTGGTGCTGGCGCTGCTCGACGAGGTGCCACGCCACGGTTACGAGATTGCGCGCCTCATTGCCGAGCAGTCGGATGGGGTCCTGCAATTTCATGTCGCCTCGCTCTATCCGCTCCTCTACCGCATCGAGCGACGCGGTTGGATCGAGGGCCGCTGGGTCGAGAAGGCGGGGCAACGGCGGCGGCGCTATTACCGGTTGACGCCAGCCGGCCGACGGGTCCTGAGTGACCAGCGTCGCAGTTGGCGCGCGTTCGCCGCGGCTGTCGATCGCATCATCGCTGCGAAAGCCACGGCGTAGTCACGAAGGCGCCGCCATCGCGCTTAGGGCCGAAGGTGTGCTGAGAGCGCCGTCCAGTTGCTTTTTGCCAGCACGTCTTCGAGGAGCGACGCATTGCCCCGGAGGGCGATCGCGACGGCGTGCTCAGCGTCGACGGCGGCGGCTTGCACCACGTACTCGCCCCCGCCCGACTTGGTCACTGACGGCGTGAGGGCGAAATACACTCGCGCTTCTGCCGGACGGTAGCGGCGCCGACGAACGTCGCCCGTGCCTTCGTCGTACTCGCCGCTACCGACGGAGACGATGGTTGCGGCGGAAATGGCGCGCGTGTGCGGCGAAGCCTGGCCCTCCACCGTCCAGTGGGGAATGCGGCCGACATGTGCCTCGATCGTGAGTCGTGCCTCCCAGTCGGCGCGCTCGCCCGCGACGCCTTCATCATCGAGCGAGATGCCCCTGATCTCGCGATCGGCCCTGCTTTGCGCGCGTTCCCGAATGGTCCGCTCATACTCGGCCTGAGCGCGCCGCTCGGCCCTCGTCACCGCCTCTTGAATCGCGGCCATGGCCTGCTCGGCTCGTTCCTGGTTCTCGGGATTGAGCGGGTTGGCGAGAACTTCGGCGATACGCCCGCTCTCGCCGTCGAAACGACGGAGTAGCCACAACGGATCCGCGTCGCCGGTGTCGGGAAGATCGGCGGATGTGG
The DNA here is from genome assembly GCA_020200025.1 of Acidobacteriota bacterium. Classification (GTDB taxonomy): domain Bacteria; phylum Acidobacteriota; class Vicinamibacteria; order Vicinamibacterales; family UBA2999; genus JAIVJN01. Next base: position 1,362 of record JAIVJN010000131.1, read on the forward strand.
CCGCCGGATACGGCAGTGCCGGAGCGAGCGCGGCCCAGATGGCCTTGGTGAGGGTTGCCGGCAAGGGGACGGCCTGCCCCTCACCAGGGGTCGGCGACGCGACGAGAAACGCCGTCATCGAGACAAGGAGGTGAACGCGAGCTGAACGCATTTCAATCACCGATCCGATCACAGTACGCACGCCATCAGCGCTGGGCGAAGTAGAAAACGGCCACGGCAACCGACGTCACGGTGATACTGACCACGAGCGTCGCGCCGAGCCCGATGCGACCGGCGAGCGCGCCGTTCGTGGCTGCCTGCAGCGCGGAGGCGACTCCGGCCAGCACCGACACAACCGCAAGAAAGAGTGTGCTCACGCGGTGTCGCTCCAGAATCGGGCTACGAGATTCGCGCTGACGGTTCGTCGGTAGTCCGCGGTCGACCGCACATCGTCGATCGGTTCGATCTCCTCGACGAGGATGCGGCATGCTTCGTCGATCGTGCCGCCCGCGCCCAGTACCGCCTCGGCTCTTGGCAAGCGTCGCACCGTAGGCGCCACACTCCCCAGTGCGAGCCGGACGCCATCTGCTGCTCGCCCTCCGGTTGCGGGCGAAGGGCGAACGGCCGCCAACATGACTTTCGAGATGGCCTGTGCCCGGCGCGCTCCGACCTTTCGCCACCACTGGCGACCGTGAACACGCGGGACCTCGATGGCGCCAATCAGCTCATCGTGTCTGAGAACGCTGGCGCGGTAGCCGGTGTAGAACTCGGCGAAGGGGATGCGGCGCTCGTTGTCGGCGCTGCGGAGAACCAGTGTGGCCTCGGCAGCGGCGAACACGGGTAAGGTATCCCCCGCCGGGGAGGAATTGGCGATGTTTCCCCCGAGGGTGCCGCGGTTCTGAATCTGACGTCCCCCGACTTCGCGTGCGGCCGACACGAGCATGGGCAGCCACTGCTGCACAAGCGGCGATCGTATGAGCTCCGAGTACGTCGTCAACGCACCGAGCCGGATCGTGTCTCCACGTTGCTCGATGCCACGCAGCTCGTCGAGCGCCCAGAGGTCGACGAATCGCTGCGCCTCGAGCGTGCCGAACTGCAATCCGACGTAGATGTCCGTGCAACCGGCAATGGCGGTGAGCGGCCCCTCATCGCGCAGCATCGTCAACGCGTCGGTGAGGTTTCGCGGTCGGCGCAAGGTGAGCCTGGAGGTGGCCGTTCGCATCAGGGCAGCCTATCGAGGCCCGCTTTCACCGAGTGATAGATGCTCGAGTAGCCCGTGCATCGGCACAGGTTACCCGCAAGCGTGGTCTGGATCTCGTCGAGCGACGATCCGCGTTCGAGTTCGAGCGCGGCCATGATCATGCCCGGTGTGCAGATGCCGCACTGCGCGCCGCCGTGGACCACGAAGGCGTCCTGAAGAGGATGCCCGTGCAGCCCTTCGATGGTGAGCACCTCGGCCCCTTCGATATGAGCGACGGGAACGAGGCAGGAGTTGACAGGCGTGCCGTCGATGAGGACCGTGCAGGCGCCGCACTCGCCCTCGCCGCATCCCTCTTTCGTGCCGGTCAAGCCGCAATCCTCCCGGAGCACATCCAGGAGGCGTCTCATCGCCGGCACGTCGAGCAGACGCGACGTGGCGTTGATGGTGCACCTGATCATGCGCGCGCCCGCTTGATCCGCCGCGAGCCGAGCCCCGCGTCCGCGCGAGAGGATGGCGGAGCCGTCATCGCAGCGCATGTCATCAATCGCTCTGGCGTCGCGGGGATCGCCCGCACGTCGTAGCCGGCATGACGCAAGGCGTTGACCACGGCTGGAGCAGGGCCGTCGATCGGCATCTCGCCCACACCTTTGGCGCCGTGTGGGCCGTGCTGGTAGGGCCGCTCGAGCACGACGACGCCGATCGGCGGCGTGTCCAAGGGCGTCGGGATGATGTAGTTGGTGAGTTGCGCGTTGACCATGCGACCCTCACGCATGACCACATCTTCGAGCAGCGCGTAGCCGAGGCCTTGCGCCGTTCCGCCTTCGATTTGGCCTCGCACCATGATCGGATGGATGGCCTTGCCGATCTCGACGACCGCTGTTACGCGGCGTACCTTCACCTCCCACGTGGCGGGATCCACCTCGAGCTCCACGACGTTGCAGCCCCAGCCGTAGGTGCCGTAGGCATCACCGCGATACGCGCCCTCGTCCCATTGCAGATCGTGAGGTTTCTCGTACTGGGTGGTCACGGTGAACGAGCCGTGGCGATGGTAGTACTGCGCTGGCGTGAGGCCATTGAGCCGGCCTCGCATCTCCTCGGCAGCACGTTGGAGGAGTCGGCCGACGACCATACACGTTCTGGAGGCGACGGTTGGACCGCTGTCTGGCACGTGCGCGGTATCGGCGTCATGCACGTCGACGGCGTCGAACGACACGCCGAGCGCATCGGCCACGATCTGGGCGTGCATCGTCCGTGTTCCCTGCCCAATCTCGGTGCTGGCCACGAGTATTCGCGCACCGCGCTCGGTGAGCTGAAGCGACGCTCGCGAGCCCAGCTTCACTTCGCCACTTCCGGTGAAGCCCGAGCCATGAAAGAACAACGAGAGTCCGATGCCGCGGCCGCTTGCTGCCCACGTGCGGCGCTTTTCGCGGAAGCGGGTCCGGCGGAGCGCCTCGCGCAGCACCAAGAGCGCACTCGCATCGTCTCCGAGTCGCTGACCAGTGGCGGTGGTGTCGCCTGGACGCAGCGCATTCTGTTCACGTATGGATGATGCCGCGCGACAGCACGACAGGGCTCAATGTGCAATACGCGCCGCCGTCCATCACGATGTCGATCTCCATCGCGGTCAGTTGGCCATCGCGCGTCACGCCGGTACGGTGGCGAACGATGGCGGGGTGCCGCTTGGTCGTGGCCAACATGTCCTCGACCCGGTCGTAGATCATCTTGACCGGCCGTTGCGCCTTCAGCGCCAGGAGCGCCGCGTGACACGCGAGAACGGATGGATATTCTTCCTTGCCGCCGAAGCCGCCGCCGGTCTCCGCCTGCACGACGCGCACGCGGTCGTCGGGCAGACCGAGCGCCACCTTCAGCGCGCGATGCACGTAGTAGGGGCATTGCAGTGATCCGTAGACGGTGACGCCGCCCTGTTCCGGCACCGCGATGACACCGTTCGGTTCGATATAGAGCTGTTCCTGATGGCCGCTGCGATACTCTCCCTCGAGGACGAGGTCGGCAGCCGCGAAGCCGACTTCGATGTCGCCCTTGTCGATCGCGATGTCCTTGAAGCTGTGGGTCGATTGGGTGGGATCCAAGACCGGCGTTGCCGAGCGGTACTCGATGCGCACGCGGACGTCGAGCAATCGTTCCCGGTCGGCGTGAGCGAAGAGCACCACGGGCTCGGCCAGGTGCCGGACGACGCCGTCGGCGAGGCAGGGCTGGTCGCCTTCGATCAGAGCGACGACGTTCGCCCCCGGAATGTCGGCCGCAGTGGCGCACACGAAGCCGGCGGAATCGAACTCGTGCGTGATCGCCGTGATGACGCCGCAGGGAATCGTCGAGCGCACCGTCATGCCGTGCAGCATGCCCGGGAAGGACAGGTCGTCGACATATTGCGCTTGGCCGGTGACCTTTCGGTGGCCCTCCTTGCGACGAACGTTCTTCCCGACGGCACGCAGGGGTCTCCCCGGCATCACGGCTCGCCACTTTATCAGGCGCGGGGAAAGGGCGCGTGGCGAAATCAGCCGTCGTGGCGGCCGAGAACCGGTAGAATGCCCCCTCGCGATGGAGGACCTATGCCCCGTCTACCCTTGGCTCTCTTGCTCGGTATTGCAGCCATGACCAGCGCCAGCGCGCAAGTGCCCGGCGACCGGCCCGCGGGCCATCTTCACGCGACGCGTTCACCGGCGATGGGGCGGCAGGGCATGATTGCCACGAGTCAGGCCCTGGCGTCTGCGGCAGGGCTCAGGGTCTTGCAGGACGGCGGCAACGCCATCGACGCCGCCGTCACCGCCGCCGGTGTGCTCGCGGTCATCGAGCCGACCATGAACGGAATTGGCGGCGACCTGTTTGCCATCGTCTTCGAGGCGAAGACCAAGAAGCTGTATGCGCTCGATGCGAGTGGACGCGCCGGCCGCGCGGCCACACCGGCGGAGTTCGCCAAACGCAAGCTCGATGAGGTGCCCGGGAACGGCGTTCTTTCTGTCACCGTTCCGGGGGTCGTCGAAGGCTGGCACCAGCTTCTGAGCCGCTTCGGCACGCTCCCGTTGGCCCAGGTGCTGACGCCGGCGATTCGCTACGCGCGCGACGGGTATCCCGTGCAGCCGATCGTGGCCGACGAATGGGAGGAGGCGACGAAGAAGCTTTCACAGGATCCTGCCGCGGCGTCGACCTTCCTGCCGGGTGATCGAGCCCCCAAAGCGGGCGAGGTGTTCCAGAACGTGCGGCTCGCCAAGAGCCTCGAGCTCATCGCGCAGAATGGTCGCGAGGCCTTCTATAAAGGTGCGATCGCATCGGCCATCGCGGCTGACATGAAGGCGCGCAACGGGTTGATCGACGAGCGCGACCTCGCCGAGCACACAGCCGACTGGGTCGAGCCGCTGACGACAAACTATCGCGGCTACGACGTCTACGAGATGCCGCCCAGCACGCAGGGCTTCGTCACGCTCGAGATGCTGAACATCCTCGAGGGCTTCGACATCAAGGCCATGGGTCACAACAGCGCCGACTATCTGCACGCCGTGACCGAAGCCAAGAAGATTGCGTTCGCCGACCGGAGCGCGTATCTCGCCGATCGCACCGCGGTGCCCGCAAGGGCGATGGAGACGCTGCTCTCGAAGCCGTATGCGGCGGCGCGGCGGAAAGAAATCGACATGGCCAAGGCGAAAACCGGGTACAAGCCCGCCGTGCTCAGCACGACGTCCGACCGGCCGAGTGCGGCGCAATCCCCGGCGCCGTCAATCGTCGATTTTGCCGGACGCGATCTCGGCGACACAATCTACATGACGGCCGCCGACGGACAAGGAAATGTGATCTCCCTCATCCAGTCGCTGTTCGGCGCGTTCGGCTCGGGTATTGTCGCCGGCGAGACGGGCATCGCCTTGCACAATCGAGGAGCGGGCTTCAACCTCCAGCCCGGTCACCCGAATCAGGTTGCGCCCGGCAAGCGTCCGCTGCACACGCTGGTTCCCGCGATGGTGTTGAAGGATGGCCGACCGTGGGTGTCGTTTGGGGTGATGGGCGGTGACAATCAGGGGCAGGCTCACGCGCAGGTCGTCATGAATCTCGTCGACTTCGGCATGAACATCCAGGACGCCGGCGAAGCCGCCCGCATGCGGCACATGGGTGCGAATCTCGGTGTCGAGAGCGGCATTGGCGCCGACGTGCGCAAGGCCCTCGAAGCGCGCGGACACACGATCGTCGATGGGCGCGGCGCGATGGGTGGCTTTCAGGGCATCTTGATCGATCCACGTACCGGCGTCTTGTGGGGCGGATCGGATCCGCGGAAGGACGGGCTCGCGATCGGGTGGTAGGACGAACGCGGCAGGCGGCAGGCGGCAGGCGAGTATAATTGCCCGCCGGGCCTTCCTCTTTGTCTCTTCGTGACCTTCGTGCGCTTCGTGTTGGTTTCGGTGTGCCGTGTGCCGTGAAGAGCCTACTCGAGCGCAGCGTAGACCGCCGCTTCGAACTCGTCGAGCAACTGCATCGCCTTGGCATCCCCGAAGGGCAGGATCTGCACGAGCAGCACGGCGCCGATGCGGCGTTCGGGATCGACCCAAAAGTGCGTGTTCATGGCTCCCGACCAGCTGAGTGACCCCGGCGAGCGCCGGCGGGGGTCGGGCGTCTCGGGCCTCGCGATCTGAAATCCGAATCCCCACGCATCACGGCCGCCACCCTTGGGAAACGCACTCGAGAACGCCGGATTGACGGCCGGTTGCGTCTCGACCTTGAGCGCGCCGATCTGGTTCGTGGTCATCTCGCGCACGGTCGCCTCGCTCAGCACGCGGCGGCCGTCGAGCTCGCCGCCGTTCAGCAGCATGCGTAAAAATCGGCCGTAGTCGGACGCGGTCGAATAGAGGCCAGAGTCCCCGCGGACCTGATGCGGCGCAGTGGCCGGGTTCGGCTGCTCGACGAGCTTGCCGTCGCGCCTCTGGTGCGACGTCGCCAGCCGTGCGAGCTTGTCGCCGGGGATGCTGAAGCCCGTATCGTTCATTGCCAGTGGTTTGAAGATGCGCTCGTCGAGGAAGACGTCCAAACTCTGACCCGACACTGCCGCGACGATGTCACCGAGAACCTTCGTGCTCGGGCCGTACGTCCAGCGCTCGCCTGGATCGTGCACGAGGATGCTCGTGTCCGGAATGCTCGGCGCGGTCTCCTGCACTTTCGACAACACCTCGTTCGAGAACGCGTAGGCGATACCCGACGTGTGCGTGAGGAGATGGCGAACGGTCACAGGGGTCGCGGGTGGCCGGGTCACGAAGTGACCGGTTTGGTCCATCATCACCACCGCTTGATTGGCGTCCTTCGCCGACAGATGCTTCGCGATCGGATCGTCGAGTCCGAGACGCTTCTCCTCGACCAGCAGCATGGCGGCGGCCGAGGTCACGGGCTTGGTCATCGAGAAGATGCGAAAGATGGCATCGGGCGGCAGCAGTTTGGCGATCGCCTCGCGGCCGGTGCTGTCGATGGCAGGTGCTTTTTGCGCTCCAGCAGGCGCGACCGCACAGAATGCCAGCGCAAGTAGTACAAGAGGTCGGCGCATGTTCGGACTGTACGACAACAGCCGCTCGGCGAGCAAAGCCCACGGACGCCGGAGTGGCCGTAGCCCGTAGATGGTGTGCGACCCAGGGAGAACACAACGTGAAGCACTGCTATGATGAACCGTTCGGCACGAAGCACACGCCCAAAACCGGAGCTCACGGTGATTCGAGGTGTTCCAGTGGGCGGTCAGGCTGGCGCGCGGGTCAGGCGGGGTGAATTCCGCACATCGCGGCCCCACGTGTTTCGGGTGTAGTGGCGGCCGAGTGCGACTGGGAGGGTCTATGCGTCACGTGCGCGTGTGGGGAATGGTACTGGGGCTCGTCGCGGCGCTCGCGTGCGGGAAGTCCGAGGCAGAGAAGCGCGCCGAGGAAGCTGCCGTCGAAGCGCAGAAGGCAGCCGACGCCGCATCGAAGGTCGCTGAGCAAGCGGGCGGCGACGTCGCCAAGGGAATGCAGGACTTCGCCAAAGCGATGGAAGGCATGGCCGGCGCGATGGCCGGTCGCGGCGCCGATGGCAAGCCCGTGGATCCTGTGGGCTTTCGCGAATTGCAGACGGTGCTCCCCGAGGTGGCCGGTTGGAAAATGGAGAAACCGACCGGCGAGCGTATGACCAGCCCGGTGTCCTTCTCGCAAGCCGAAGTCCGCTACGCCAATGGCGATGCCGACGTCGAGGTCAAGGTCGTCGACTCCGCATTTCATCAGATGCTCATCGCGCCCTGGTCGATGTTTCTCGCCGCAGGGTATGAAAAAGAGACCTCGAACGGCTACGAGAAATCGGTGATGGTCGGCGGTCACCCCGGTTTCGAGAAGTGGAACAGCGAGAGCAAGGACGGCGAGCTCAATCTCGTGGTGGCCAAGCGATTCCTCGTGACCATCGAGGGCAGCGACATCGCCGACGCGAAGGTGCTGCACGACTTCGCGGCGAAGATGGACACCGCGAAGTTGGCCACGCTGAAATAAGCGCGCCTTCGGCGCTGCCTCGCGGCTGCGCCGCTCGGTAGGCGGCGCTTCGCGCCGCGGGCTCGCTTCGCTCGGTGGGAACGGCCAGCTCCCACGATCCGCAGGGTCGCCTACCGAGCAGCGCAGCTGCGAGGCCGACGCGCCGTGGCGCACCGACCGAGCAAAGCGAGTGCCCTCTAGATCCTGAACCCCGCCTTCAGCGGGTCGTCCCCATCAATCAGAAACGTGTGCTCGCCCGTGATCCAGGCCGATCCTTCAATCTCCGGAATGATGGCGGGACGATCGTCGATGCGGCGCCGGCCGACGATGCGGCCAGTGAACGTCGAACCGATGAGGCTCTCGTGAACGAACGGGACATCCTCGGTGAAGAGACCCATCTCGTCGAGCACCGCCATCACGGCGGCGGTGCCCGTTCCACACGGCGATCGATCGACTTCCGCATCCGCGAAGATCGTCACGTTCCGCAGGTGCGCGTCGGCGTGTTGCGCGGGTCCCGTGAAGATCGTTCCGTAAAGGCCGCTCAGGCCATCGTCGAGCGGATGCGTGACATGTCTGACGCGCTCGACTTCGGCCTTGATCCGCATTCCCAACTTTCGCAGCTCCGGCAGCCTTTCCTTCTCGAGCGGAACACCCGCTGCTTCGCTGTCGACGATGGCGTAGAACGCGCCGCCGAACGCGATGTCCACGGGCATGACGCGAGCGTCGAGACGAACCGGCACACCCGCCTCGACGACGAAGGACGGCACGTTGCGGAACGCCACCGACGACACACGACAGGCGCCGTTTCGACGGGCGCCGAGCGTCGCCCGCGCGGAGACCATCCCAGCCGGGGTGTCGAGCGCGAGGGTGGCGCTGTCGCCTGGCCACACGAGCTCGCGCTCGAGAGCAATCGTGGCGACGGCGATCACGCCGTGTCCGCACATCGTGCTCCAACCTGCGTTGTGCATGAAGAGCACGCCGGCGTGAGCGTCTGGGGACACGGGCTCTGTCAAGATCGCGCCGTACATGTCCAGATGGCCGCGCGGCTCGAGCATCACCGCGCGGCGCAGATGATCGATGTGCTTCTTTGCCCAGTCGCGTTTGTCGAGCATGGTCCGCCCTGCCGGGCTGGGCATGCCTTCGATGACCAGGCGCAGCGGCTCACCGGCGGCATGGGCGTCGATCGTTCGCAGGCGATGGATCATGGCGCTTCGACAGACTATAGGACCACACGAAGATCACGAAGGCCACGAAGGATATCCAACCGGGTTGGTTTCATGTGACTCGAGAGCAACCCGGTTGGTTGTCACTGTTCGTGAGCTTCGTGGTCTTCGTGTTGTCCTGCCGTTCGGTACCGTGCATGATGTCGAGGTGCGGGCCTTCTATTCCGATCACTTCGTCCTGCCCCTTCCCGACGGCCACAAGTTTCCCATGACCAAGTACTCGCGGCTGCGCGAGCGTGTGATCGCGGACGGACTCGTCGCGCCCCACGACCTGCGTGAGGCGCCGACGGTGTCCTGGGACGACCTGTTGCTCGTGCACACCCCGGAATACGTCCAAGCGGTCGCATCCGGCTCGCTCCCTGCGGCCATGCAGAGACGCATCGGCTTTCCGTGGTCGCCGCAGATGGTCGAGCGCTCGAGGCGATCGGTTGGCGCGACGATCGCGGCAGCGCATGCCGCGTGCGACGCCGGTTGCGCGGCCAATCTCGCCGGCGGCACCCATCATGCTTTCGCCGATCGGGGAGAGGGATACTGTGTGTTCAACGATGTTGCGGTCGCGTCGCGTGTGCTTCAGCGCGAAGGCCGCGCCACTCGCATCTCCATCATCGACTGCGACGTCCACCAAGGCAACGGTACCGCCACCATCTTCGACGATGATGCGGATGTCTTCACGTTCTCGATGCACGGCGCGCACAACTTTCCGTTCAAGAAGGAACGAAGCGATCTGGATGTGGCCTTGGATGATGGCGTGGGCGACGAGGAATACCTCGACGTGCTGGAGCATCACCTCCACCGCGTGCTCGAGGTCCACGACCCCCAGCTCGTCTTCTATCTTGCCGGGGCCGATCCGTTCGCAGGGGATCGCCTCGGGCGGCTCAAGCTCTCGATCGGCGGCTTGCAGGCACGCGACGAGCTGGTGCTCTCGCGCTGCGCTGCCAAAGGACGACCGGTCGCCATCACGATGAGTGGCGGCTACTGTCCTGACATCGATACCATCGTGACGATTCACACGAACACCATCCGCCTCGCAGCTCGACGGGGGCTTCAGGCACAGTCACAGGTGCGTTAGGTGCTGAGGTACTTAGGTGCGGAGGTACTTAAGGTGCGGAGGTACTTAGGTGCGGAGGTGCGGAGGTGCGCCAGGTACGACAGGTGGCCGGGTCGCACCCAAGTACCTGAGCACCTAACGCACCCAAGCACCTGAGTTAAGAACCTATACTTCGACTTCCGATGTCCCAACGCTTTCGCCTGTTAACCGAGCAACACGTGAAAAGTCTGCTGCCGATGGCCGACCTCATCGCGGCGATGGAATCGGCGTTGGCTCGCTTCTCGGCCGGCGAGGTGCTGCAACCGGTTCGGACCGTGCTCTCCGTTGGTCCAACGCACGCGTTCTTTGGCTTGATGCCTGCCTACATCGAGAATCCGGGTCGCCTGGGGGCGAAGCTCGTCACGGTGTTCAATGACAACGCACAGCGCGGGCTGCCGTCGCACCTTGCGACCATCCTCTTGCTCGATCCGGACACCGGTGCGCTCCTCGCCGTCATGGACGGCCGCTACATCACGGAAGCGCGCACAGCAGCCGTGTCCGCCGTGTCGGCTCGCTACCTGGCGAAGCGCGACGCCGCCACGTTGGCCATCATCGGCACCGGGGTGCAGGCCCGGAGTCATCTCGAGGCGTACGCCGAGGTGCGTGCGCTCGAGCACGTGCGCGTCTGGTCGCCACAGGCCCGCAGTCGCGAGCGGTTCGTCGCCGAGATGACAGGTCATCTGCCCGTCTCCGTCGTCGCCGCCACCACGGCGGAAGAGGCCGTGCGCGACGCGGACCTCGTGGTCCTGGCCACATCATCGCCCACCCCGGTGCTGGCCGACAGGTGGGTTGGCGCTGGAGCGCACGTCGTCTCGGTCGGCGCATGTCGACCGGACCAGCGCGAGATGGACCCGCCATTGGTCGCGCGATCTCGGCTCTACGTGGATTCGCGGGCGGCGGCGCTCGTGGAATCGGGCGATGTCGTCTGCGGCATCGCCGAGGGACGCTTCGACCACAATCACGTGCGCGGCGAGCTCGGCGAGGTCGTGCTGGGACGGGTTCCCGGAAGAAGTTCAGACGAGGAGCGCACGATCTTCAAATCGCTCGGCATGGCAGTCGAAGATGTGATCGCTGCGGACTTGGTCTTCAGAAAAGCCGTAGAGACCGGCGCTGGCACCGAGCTCACGCTGTGATAGACGTCTGAAGGCTTGAGCCTTGGAGGCTCGGAGGCCTGGCTCCAGGTGTTCAAATCTCCGAGCCTGCAAGCCTTCAGGTCTCGCGCCTCTACTAAGCCCTCGCAGGCAGGCCCGAGACGCCCTTGCCAGTTTCGCGGAACACGCCGGAGGGAACACTCGTCTTCCAGAGAGTCGGCAACCCGTCCGAACGCCAGCCCCCACGCCAGGAGCCGGCCGTAGAAAGCTCCAAGTCAGCCATGCCCCCTGACACACTTCACGTGCTGGCGTGGGATCCCGACGAGGAACGGCTTGCGCGGATCAGCCTGCCCTTCTGGCTCCTGCGGATGAAGTCCACCCCCATCGAGCTCGCGGCCTATGCGTCGGGCCTCGACGACGAAGGCGTCGAGCTGAGCGCTGAAGACATCGAGAAGTACGGTCCAGGTATCGTCCTCGATCACACGACGTCGTCCGGCGAGCGCGTCCTGTTCTGGGCACAGTAGGCCGTCACTGTTTGGCTGGACGCGATGTCTGGCCGGTTGCGCGAAGTGCCCAGATGGCGCGACGCTTGCACACTGAGGCGGCGCCAGCCTGTTTGATGGAGTCCGCTATGCAGGTATCTTTCTATCGGTGGACTGCGTTTGGTGGGGCCGCCTTACTCGCACTTCTTCTCGCTACCCCAGCCGACGCGCAATGGCGAGATGGCGGCGCTCGTCGCCGGGCGCCATCGGGTTACGGAAACTACTCCAATCCCGCCTACTCACAGGGCTTCGCGGACGGCTACGACAAGGGGCGCGACGACGCGGAAGATCGCGACCGCTACGATGTTCGCCGTCACGGCCGCTATCGCAGCGCCGACCACGGCTACGAGCGGCGCTACGGATCGAAAGAGCAATACAAGCGGTTCTACCGCGACGGTTTCGCTGCCGGTTACGACCAGGCGTATCGCGAAGAGGGACGCTACAACCGCGGGCGCGGAGGTCGCGGCAATCAGGGGCCGTGGGGACGCGGCGGCCGCGGACCGTGGTGGCCGTAAGAGAGTTCAGATGCAGAGTTCAGAGTGCAGAGTTACTGCGCGCGAACTCTGCGCTCCGAATCTGTAGTCCGAGACGCTGCATGTGAACTCAGCACTCTAAACTCTACATTCAACTCTGCATTCTGCATGCTGAACTCTGCACTCTCTTACGGGAGATGCAAGAACCGCTGAATTCGCTCCAGTAGCGTCTTACGCACGGTGGCGGGCGTGACGCTCGCTGCCTCGGCTGCGGCGCGGGCCTCGTCGAGGCCGATGCGCCGTGCTGCGACCACGGTGGACACGTGCTCGACGAGTCCTGGGCGCTCGAGAGCCAGAGCGCGAAAGCGGTCGGCGCTAATCTCGAGCGCTGTCATGTCGTGCCGCGCGCGCACGGTTGCCGTGCGGGGCTCGCCGGTCAACATCGACATCTCTCCGAAAAAGCCGCCGGCCTCGATCGAGGCCACCTCTTGTCCCGACGGTTCGAGCACCACCCGCGCGGCACCCGACACCACGACGAACATCGACGACCCTGCCGCGCCCTGCCGCACCACCACCTGATTGTCCTGGTAGATCTTCTCCGGGCAGGCCTCGGCCAATGCCAGGCGCTGGTCGGGGGAGAGTGTCGCGAACAGATCGAGGTGCGCTAATCGTGCCGCCGCGCTGGCGATCGCTTCGGGCGGGCGCATCGGCCGATCTTCACGGCCGATCTCGACGGCGATCGGATACGGGATCTCGATGTTCGCGCGCTGGAACGTATACCAGATGGCGCTTCTTACCTGATTGCGGGCGGGCTCGTGCGTTTCGTAATCGCCGATCCAGAACCGCATCTTGTAGACGACGGCGAAGTCGCCAAAGTCGTGGACAAGGATGTCTGGCGGCGGAGTCGTCAGCACGAGTGGCGCGTGCGTGAGCGCTTCGCTCAACGCGGCCTTCACCTGATTGGGCGGATGTTGATAGCCAACGCCGACGACAACTTCGATGCGCGTTGGGATCGAGGGCTCGGAGTAGTTGAGAATCGGATCCTTGGCGATGATGCTGTTGGGCACGATCAGAAACTGTCCGGCTTCGGTTCTGAGCTTGGTCGCACGCCACGTAATCTCGGCGACCTGTCCTTCCTTGTCGCCGACCGCGATCCACTGACCGACCCGAAACGGCTTCTCTGTCTGAATGGCGAGCCCGGCGAAGAAGTTGCCGAGCGTATCCTGCAGCGCGAAGCCCACGATGACGGCGCCGACGGCCGATGTCGTCAGCAGTTGGTCGCGCATCAGCAGCGTCGCGACGACAGTGAACAAGCCGATGATGGAGACGTCCTGCGCGATGGCGGGGAAACGATCCGAGGCGCGGTGCTCGCGCCAGGGATTGACCAGAAGCGCGACGACCAGGTTGATGACCGCGAGCACGAGCAGCAGGCGAGCGATGGAGCCGAGCAGTGCCGCCTCGCCGATTGGCTGCGTGAGCGCCACGTCGACCGCCAGCGAGGCCAGTAGGAGGTAGGCGGAGAAACGGAGTCGGCCGCGGACGAATCGGCTGGGAACGCTGGCGGCGAGAGCGGAGGCTCAAGGATCGTGCAAGGACGAGCCGCTGACGCCCAATGCTCGAGTCCCCAAGCCTTCAACCTTCAAGCCTCCAAGTCTCCTAGCCTCCAAAGTCTTCGCCAAGCGGTTACGTGAGCCCGCCTTCTTTCTTGAACGCGTTGATGTCGGCCATGTCGACCTTCACCGGCACCGGTTTCGGATTGGGGCCACCTTTGCCGTCCCGTTCTGGATCGAGTCCTCGGCTGCCGCCCGAGGCGCTGGCCTGCGTCGACTGCTTGTCGCCGCCGCCGGGCGACACGAGCTTTCCGAGACCGAAGCCTCGCTTCTTCGGCTCTTCTTTCTTCGGCTCTTGCTTCTTCTCGTCCGGTTTGTCACCGCTGCCGCCGGCCAAGCCCGCCGACCCGGCTTCGACCATGGCGATCTCGGCCTGAGGCACCGGCTCGAACGTGATGAACTTGCGATAGCGCTCGGCGAGCGTCGCGCTACCTGCCGGCTTCATGGCACTCGCCTGCTGGCCGATCTTGTCGATGCGCGACTGCATCTCCGGATGCGACGGGAACAAGCCGCGCTTTTCCTGCGATTCCTTGTTCCGATCTTTGAGGCGGGTCAGAAAGTCGGCCAGCGCTTGCGGAGAGTAGCCCACCTTGCCGGCCAGACCGACGCCCTTCTCATCGCTCTCGTTCTCTTCGCCGGCGCTGAACGCCTGATTCGTGATGTTGCTGACCACCTCGCCGACGACTTGATTGAAAAGGGCGGCGTTGCCCGAGAGCGATTCCTCGGCGCCCATCTTGATGGCGCCCTTCTTCTGGACGGCGCGGATGGTGTGCTTCTCGGTCACGTGCGTGATCTCGTGCCCGAGCACGCCGGCGAGCTCGGCCTCGTTCTGCACGAGCGCGAGCGCACCTTTCGTGATGTGCACGTATCCACCCGGCGCCGCGAACGCGTTGACACCGTCCGTGTCGAGCACGATGAAGGTCCACGGCAGATTCGGCCGGCCGGTGCCGACCGCCAGCACCGCGCCCACGAGCGTCACGTAGCGATGCACGGCTGGATCTTGCACGACGCCGTATCGTTCGCGGATGACGTTACTCACCTCCGCGCCGAGCTTCTGCTCCTCTTCGTCGGTCATCTGCAGCTCGCGGAGCTGATTGGCTTTCTTGACCGCTTTGCCGATGCTGCCGAACTGCTCGCCGCCACGTGCCCATGCCGGGGGCGTGGCAGCGAACGTCAGCATCACGGTCATGCCCAAAACTGCCAGATGCTTCATGCCTTGACCTCGTGTGGCGCGTGCCTGCGCGCCTGAGCCTCGTCAGAATGCCCCTGTGCGGGGCCGCGCAGGTCGAAAATCTCGACCGGCTGCGATTTGCCTTTGACCAGCACGGTGCCGAGCGGACGGATATCATAGCGTCCCTTGAGCGCCGCCCGGGTCGACTCGCTGATGATGACGCGCGTCCCGTAGTCTTTGTTCAACGACTCGAGCCGTGCCCCCAGGTTCACCGCATCGCCGATGACGGTGTAGCTCATGATGGTATCGGACCCAATGTTCCCCGCCACCATATCGCCTGTGTTGATGCCGATGCCGATGTCGAGTGCCGGCTGCCCCGCCGCACGCCAGCCATCGTTCAGCTCGTCCAGCGCGGCCGACATAGCGATCGCCGTCTGCACCGCGTGATCGGCGTGATCCGGATCGTCGAGCGGCGCGCCGAAAAGCGCCATCACCATGTCGCCGACAAACTTGTCGAGCGTGCCCCGATGCTCGAACAGCACAGCGACCATACGCGTGAAGTACTCGTTCAACTGACCGACTACCGCTTCCGGTGTCCCCTTCTCCGACATCGCCGTGAAGCCGCGCACGTCCGAGAACAGCACCGTCATCGTCCGTCGCGCACCACCGAGTGCCGCCAGCGACGGGTCGGTCATGAGGCGATCGAACACGTCTTTCGCGACATAGCGCGAGAACAGCTTCTTGACCTGCCGCTTCTCGCGCCCTTCGACGAAGTAGTGCCATGCCAGGTCACCCGTGAAGGCGAGCGCAACGCCCAGGAGCGGAGCGACCAGCGGCACCCAAAGACCGCCGGCGAAGAGCCGGAGACTCGTCCACGTGACGAGACCAGCAATGACGATCGCGCATATCCCCGTGATCCACGTGCTGCCCAAGCCGCCGACCAGGCCAACGGCGAGCGCGACACCCACGATGCTTGCGAAGGCGACGCGAGCGCCTGCGGGCGCGATGCTGCGCGCCGAGAGCAAGCTGTCGATGACGTTGGCATGGATTGGCCCGCGATAGGCGATGAGCGTGCGACACGATTGAAAGGGCGCCCCGTAGTAGTTGTCGACCGTGTCGACGAATGTCGGCACGCGGGTCGACCCCACTGTTAGCGATGTTGGGGTCAGCGACACGCTTTCGGCTCCGAGTCCCTTGGCCACCATCGTCGCCGCCAGGGCCAGGGAAGGCACGACACGCTCGCCCACACGAATAAATGGCGGCGTGCGACGAACCGGGCCATCTGAATCCAACAGCGTATACGTGTGTCCCATGGCGCGCGCCACGGCAGACAGCGGCTCGATGGGCGGCGCCAGGACGGGGCGCGGCTCGATACACGAGTCCGCGGCGAACGCATGATTGAGCGAAGGAATGGCATCGAGCGGCACTTGCAGGTTCTTCGATGCGTCGAGCAGACCTTCGTCGGCGACGTCGGCCGCCAGCACGACGGTGCCGGCCTTCGCCATCGAGTCGGCGAGCGCGCGGTCCGACTGCGCGCCCGTCCATTCGTCTTCGCCGACGGTGAAGCGGCGCGTATCGGCCTCGGGAAAGAGCACGTCGTAGACGATGACCTTCGCGGGCGCCCGCGCGAGAAAGTCGATGAGAGAGGCGTGCACCAGCCGGGGCCACGGCCAGCGCCCCACGTTGGGCTCCAGCCGCCGGATGCTGTCGTCGTTGATCATCACCAGGACGACAGCGTCAGCGGGCCGTGTGGGACGCGCGGTGGCGCGCAGGCGCCAATCGTAGGTCTTGAGCTCGATCGTTTGGAGAAACGGCAGCAGCGACAGGAGCCACGCTGCAAGGCCGGCGGCAAAGCCGAGGCCGAGGCCGAGGATCAGCTTGGCGCTGGCGCGTCGGTCAGGCATGAAGCGACCGAATCGGGGTCGATTGCACGGCGAGGGTGGCGAGAAGGGCGCCAATCGTCTTCGAGCGGTGACGCATCGGCGAACCGGTGTTTCGGGACACTAGTACGTCTCGATCTTCTTCCCCATCAGGTACTTGTCCATCCAACCGACGATATGCTGGAGGCGCTCCACACGGTGCCAGGGCTTGCCCGAGCGCGAGAGCTCGTGATTCTCGTCGGGGAAGCGCACCATCACGGTCGGACGTTTCAGGTATTTCAGGGCGCGGAACAACTGTTCGCCACCCGCTGACGGTGGGGTGCGCCAGTCCTCGTCGCCGAGGATGAACATCAACGGCGTCTGGATGCTCTTCACGTGCGTAATCGGCGACCGCCGAGCCTCGTCGACATAGCCTTTCTTCAAGATTTCGTCCACGCCCGCCATCAGATCCTTGTAGTCGTCGCCCGGATACTTGAACTGGATGATGTTGCCGAACTCCTGTCCGTAATTCGAGCTGCCGCGCGGATTCGTGAAGAGCACCACATAGCCCTTGGCTGCCATCCACTGGAACTCGTGTGTAAACGTATTGCCGTAGGCGGAGTGGGGGCCACCGTGAATCTCGAGGATCATCGGATACTTCTTCGAGGCGTCGAAGCCGCTCGGCTTGAGGATCCAGCCCTGGATCTTCTTGCCATCGATGCCGGTGTACCACATCTCTTCAGGCTCGCTGAGCGCAAGCTGGTTGAAGAGCTCGTCGTTGAACGCGGTGAGCTGGCTCATCGCACCTGTGGACGCATCGAGCACTTGCACGTTGCCAAGCACTGTCTGCGTCGAGAGAATCAACGCCAGCTTCTGACCGCTGGCATCCGCCGTATATGCCATCACGTCGTGGTGACCCCTGGTGAGCGCCTCGATCCTGCCGGTCGCGGCGTCCACGCGCTTGAGGACGGCGTCGCCCTGCTCGCCGACCTTGATGACCAGCGTTGTGCCGTCACGACTCCAGACCGGACCGGACGGCGCGCCGCCGCGCGGCGCACGCTGATCACCGCCAAGGCCACCGTCGACGTCGAAATCGTACGAGGCCGTCAGGTTGCGCGGCGCGCCGGACGCCAGGTCCGCGACGAACAGGTCGGATTGGCTGTAGGAGCGCACCGGGGCTCCGTGCAGCGTGCCGACGAACGCCACTCGAGCAGCGTCGGGCGAGAACGCGTAATCGCCGATGGTACCGTCGATGCTCACCACCCTCGTGGCCTCGCCGCCAGAGGCCGGCACGGAGTACAGATCACTGTCGCTCGGAACGTAATACGGTTCCTTCACTGGGTTCGATACGAAGAAGAGGCGCGCGCCGTCCGGCGAAAACCGGAAGTTGGTTTCGGAGAAGTCGCCCGACGTGACTTGCTGTGGCACCGCGAGTGGCGCAGCCCCGTCGGGTACGGTGACCGTCCAAATGTGCGACGGGCGATCTCGATCGACGTAGCCGAAGTCCGCTGCGCCATTGGCGCGGTAGACGGCTTCGGTGATCACGCGCACGTCGCTCTCCCGCGGCTTCTCTTTTTTCTCGTCGTCTCTATTCAGCTCGTTCGGTCGAGCGCTCGCCGAGAAGGCAATCGTGCGGCCGTCGGGCGACCACTGCGGGCTGGCCGCCCCGCGCGGGATCTCAGTGATCGCGCGTGCCTCACCTCCGTCCAGCGCGAGCACGAAGATCTGGGACGGCTTCGGCCCTCCCTCATGGTCGATCGAGCGGTCGAATGCGAGGTGCTTGCCGTCCGGTGACCAGCGCAACCCCTTGTCGCGTGGTCCGCGGGTCAGTTGTCGCGGCGGCTCACGCCCGTCGGTTCTGGCCAGCCAAATGGTCGTCTCGTACGCATCCTTCCGCTCGTCAGCGGTGATGCGAATGAACGCCACTCGCGATCCGTCGGGTGACATCTGCGGGTCGGCAACCCAGACGAATGCGAACAGATCC
>JAIVJN010000131.1:20069-23706 GCA_020200025.1 Acidobacteriota bacterium
ACTGAGCCTCCTCGACGATCTCATCGTCCAGGACATCCTGTTCGCGAAAGCGCGTGAGCTGAAGATCGAGCTGACGGATGCCGAGCTCGACGCCGCCTACGCCGACGCCAGGAAAAACATCCCGGAGGAGGCGTTCCAGCAAGAGCTGACCCGACGGAGCCTGACAGCCGCTGACATGCGGGAAGGGCTCCGGCGGGACCTGCTCACGCAAAAGGTGATCGAACGCGAGGTCGTCTCGAAGATCGCCGTTACCGATCAGGACGTCACCGCGTTCTACACCGCGAACCGCGCGCAGTTCAATCGCGCGGAGGACGCGTACCGCATTGCGCAGATCGTGATCACCCCTGGCCGCGAGCCGCAAATCGCCAATCGGACCGGTGACGACGCCGCCACGCCGCAGGAGGTGGCGGGCAAGGCCCAGATGCTGATGGAACGCCTGAAGTCGGGCGCCGTCTTCGGCGACCTCGCCGCGGATTTTTCGGAAGACCCGCAGTCGGCGCCGCGAGGTGGCGATCTCGGCTTCGTACCGGTGTCGACGCTCCAAAAAGCGCCCCCGGCCCTGCGAGACGCCGTGCTGAAGGCGTCGCCGGGCACGGTGCGCGCGGTGAGCAGCGGCGGTGGTCACACCATCGTGCTGGTGGTGGCCAAGGAAGCCGCCGGGCAGCGCGACCCGAGCATGCCGGAGGTGCGCGAAGGCATCATCTCGACGCTGCGCGGCCGCAAGGAGCAACTCCTGCGGGCGGCCTATCTCAGCGCGATCCGCAATGATGCGGTGGTCGTCAACCACCTCGCGCGACGTCTGGTCGAGTCGCAGGGGAAGATGCCGAGCCTGACGCCTGCCGCACCCGGCGCGCAGTAGCGGAACGGCTCGTCAAGTGCCCGCCTGTCGCCTCACTCGGTGGTCAGCGACGAAAGACCATATGCAGACCGAGCGCCACGAGCAGCAGACCGAAGCCGCGCTGAAGCACCACAGGGGAGATGCGTACGGCTCCCGCCGCTCCGAGGAACGCACCCAGCACGAACCCAGCCGCAATGAGCATGGCAGGTCGTACCTCCACGTACCCTGCACGATAGTACTCGAGGGCTGCGAGTGCGCCGATGGGTGGAAGGAGAACGAATAGTGATGTTCCTTGGGCTTGGTGCTGTGAAAGGCCGAAGCCGTAAACCAAGAGCGGCACGAGCACCGCAGCTCCCCCAATCCCGAATAGCCCGCCGACAATGCCGGTGACGAGTCCCGCGACGACGAACGCCATTTCTCGATATCCTCAGCCGCCGATCACACCGCGACGAAGATACTACTGATCGGCGGGTCCGGGCCACTAGACGGGCGTTAATTCCGTTAGCCACTTCAGTGCGCTCAGACTCGAGGAAGTTCCCGTCATTGATCCAGTCCTTCTTCAAGAACTCATACGTGTCGGGCGCGGTGGCGCTCAAGAAGATGAAGAAGATGCCGCGCGCCTGACCGTCGTCCTCGAACACGCCGTCGGGAAGAGGTGGCCCATACGCAGTCCCGTGCCGAATTATTCGATGCAGCTTGACGTCGCTCATTACGGGAAGTTCTGTGTCACGCGGATTCATGCGCCTGATGTGTGCTCCCAGGGGGCAGCGCAGGCCATGGGAGTCGTCGTCCGCGTAGAGGAAGTTGTTCATTCGCTGAAGATCTGAGCCGACCTCCGGCTGGTCCGCATCGGGCGCGAGCATCAGGGGTGCGCCACTCTGCCATCGGCCGATCATTTTTGCCGCGAGAAGCTCAGGGCTGAGCCGTGGCGCCGCGTTGTCACGCAAGAATTGCCGGAAGGCGGCGACACGCGAGTGCAGCTTGCGAAATCCGAGAAACGTCCCGTTGCGCCCGAGGAGATCCGGTATCGGGACCGGGACCATGCGGCCCCCTTCGCCCGGGTACCCCAGCACGAACTCGCCGGCGGCGATCGGTTCTTCCGGACTCACGATCGGACTTTGGACATTCCCACGGATCTGCGGAAAGCTAATGCCATCCTTGTAACCGAACGGCGTGCGGCCGCCCGACACTTGCTCGAAGTTGTCCTGTGCCAGGACCTCGACGGCCGGCAGGTCGTGCAACTGCTGCCGTGCCAGGGCGAGTTTTTCCAGCCACTTGCTTTCCGACAGGCACAGAAGCGTCAGCGCGGCGTGGATTTGACCGGTGCCGTAGGGTTGCTCCCAATGCTCCGGAAGACTCTCTTCGCAACTCTCGAAGGAGGATGCGCGCGCGGCCATCCCTTCCCGAAAGGCTGTGGGAAAGGAGTCCAGCGACCCTTGCGGAACACCTAGGGCTTGCAGGCCGGAGTAGGTGAGAGCGACCGCAACCCATGCGTCCGCAGCAGCGAACTGTTCGGCCGAAACGACATGCGGCAGGAGTCGGCGCAAGAACTCGCGTCCTTGCGCGGCATCTGCGAAATGCAGGAGGACATGGCATCCTACATACGGCGCAGGACGGATCCGAAGAATCGGACTCTGGATGTCCTCTATTGGCAGCGCCGAAGGTTCCGCCTCGGACGCTCCCACCTAGAGCCCCGTGGACGCGGCATTGAAGAGCACATTGAGCGCGTCCCGCACCTTCAGGGCGCCTCTGATACTGGCGACCGTTTCGTTAGGGTAGGCGACATACCATCCGGTTGCGCGAACCTGGTAGCGAGCGATGAAGTCCTTGACGGTACTTGAATGAATTCCCGGCCAGCCCTCCACCACGGAGAAGAAATGGTCCATCGCGTCGGGAATCTTTGTCGCGAAATCGGTGATGTAGCTGTCCCAATCGCCATCGTATGCGGTCGCGAACAGCAACTTGGTGTCGTTGTCCAAGATGACGAACCGCATGTCGTGGACGGTTCCGACGGCATCCGCACCTGAGAAGGTTCCGCCGGCAAGTATCTCGCGCAACCGCTCGGCACCGTCTTTACCGGTCTTGAGCGGAACGATCACCGTCAACTCTGAAATCTGTCCGAATCGCAACCCGCCGCCATTCGGTGTCGCGGATTGTGGCGACGGTACTGGTGCCATTGGTGCGTGCCTCCAAGGGCACATAAGCACGTGCCGCGGACGAATCTAACATAGAAGCGAGGCTGGCATTTCCACATTGTCTGTGCCGGACGCTGGACGCATGATGTGGCAAACGAGCGGGCTTCGGACTCCGATTAGTGCGTCGATCTCCGCGGCCATCGACGCCCTTGCTAATCATCCTCAAGCCCGGGCTTGTGGCATGGCCGCCGAGCGCGCTGTCCCGTCCGGTTTCCCGGTACCAGGCACGAAAGGAACGCCCAGAAGCCGACGTCGAGATCACTCACCGGTTGCTCCGCGACGAGCAGCGCCAGACCGCCGCCTTGCCGGGTTCGCGGTGTGCCGATGCCGAACAGTTGTCGCATCAGCCCGAGATTGAACGCACCGGCTTTGGCACCTTGCTCTGCTCGCAGAACACCTGCCGGAGCCCAATCGACAGACCGCGCATAGTATTTGCGGAGCACAACCGGTAAACCGCGGAACGTCAGGCGCGCTGACGACTGTCTGGAGCGAGGTGCTCATGTTCTGCGCTGTACAGCCGACCGCAAGGAGCCTGTGCTGTGCGAGATGTTGTGTCTGGCCCTATTTGTGCCCCCGGAAAGCCCTCCGCCGGACGACTCCATCG
>JAIVJN010000005.1 GCA_020200025.1 Acidobacteriota bacterium
ACGGTGCTCTACGCCGCGCAGGTCGCCCTCGATCACGTACGCTGCCTCTATGTCGACTACGGCGCGACGGACGCGCAGGCGCACGCGAGCTTCGAGGATGCCGTGCGCACGCAGTCGGGCTGGCACGTGCGGCTTCCGCCGACGAGCGTCGAGCACGATCTCACCCTGGTCGGTGTTCGCCGCTGCCCGCTCGGGCTCGGCCCGCATGCCCACGCCCTCTATCGGGTCGCTGGACACGAGGTCTCGCTCTACATCACCCCGGGCGGGGAACGGGGCGAGCGCACGATCGAGGCGCTGGGGTTCGTCGAACGGTTGTGGAGCGGCCACGATCGCACGTACGCGTTGGTGGCCCGAGGCCTGGCGCCGGCCGACCTCGACCGCGTCGAAGCCTATTTCCGCGCATCAGCCGAGTAACCGGGCGCGCGAGCATGGGCACGTGGCATTTAGACGGCCCGCCTTCGCTCGCCTTGAATCGCTGCGAGCTACGGCGCGGTCGCGCCGAAGCGGCCTGCGGCCGCGGAGGCGGACAAGTGGCAGAAGGACATCCGCACCTAAGCACCTACGTACCTGAGCACCCGTCGCACCTGGTGCCCAAATTGGGAGACAATAGGAGCATGGATCAACCCGACACGAAAATCCGCCTGGCGGCGATGGCCGCGACATTCGTCGCGTTGCTCGTCATCAGCGTGCCGTTCATCTGGCAACGCGGGATCGAGGCCGAGCCTGCTGGCGCGGTCTCCGAGGCGACGGTCCTCGAGCCAGTCGCCTCGCACAGTGACGCCGCCGGCGACCCGGCCCGGGCGAGTGGGGCCGCGTGTATGGCGGATGCCAAGCCGGCAAACCTCGACTTCACCTTTCCCGACCTCGAGGGCAAACAGGTGACGCTCAGTGACTTCAAGGGCAAGGTGATCCTGCTGAACTTCTGGGCCACGTGGTGCGGTCCGTGTAAGGCGGAGATTCCCGGCTTCGTGGAGCTCCAGACCAAGCACAAGAACGACCTCGTGGTCATTGGTCTCTCCGTCGACGATCCCGCCGACAAGGCCAAGGCCTTCGCAACCGAATACAAAATCAACTACCCGGTCGTGCTCGGGTTGGGACGCGAGGAAGTGCAGGAAGCGTACGGACCGATCTGGGGCATTCCGGCGTCGTTTCTCATCAGCCGCGACGCGAAGGTCTGCAAGCGACATTTAGGCATCGCACCGAAGGCGGTCTTCGACAAGGAGATTACGGCCCTGCTGTAGTATGATCTCCCTCAGTTCGATGAAGGGATTCACCTCTGCCCGTCTCTCGTGCGGCTGTCGCATCGGGTTCCGCGAGGGCACCGCGGGAAGCCCGGTCACCGTCGTGGTCGAAGAAAAAGCATCGGGCTGCATGAGTGCGCTCCACGTTCGCGACCTCCCCCTTTACGATCACCGCGAGGCGCTGCGGCCCTCCACGCGCCTCGGGCCTCTCGAAGAAGAAGAGTTCGAAGAAGAGAACTGACGCGCGCTCTCGCTGATCGTCGGGCCTGCCGTTGTTCGCCGCCGTTCCCCGTCCGCGCGTCGTCGACGGCGTTGTGGAGTGTGCCGGGCCGTGGGTGGCGCGCGTGCTTCGGCAACTGCCTCCACGCGGAAAGGTTGTTGCCATGGCCCTGGGCCATGTGGTCGCCGCCCGTGATGCCGAGGCTCTCAGTTCGACGCGTGCGCACGAGCGAGCCCACGTCGCGCAGGCGGAACGGTGGGGGCCGTTCTTCGTCCCCGCCTACCTGGCGGCCAGCCTCTGGGCCGTGGGACGCGGAGAGCACCCGTACTTCGACAACCTCTTCGAAAGGGACGCACGCTTGCGCAGTCAGCGTCCCTGCTGACGCCGCCGGTTCGTGCACGAGGCGTGTAGGCGGGGCGGACGCGTTTCCTGCTCTACTCGTCGTCTGCCCCGAGCGCTTCGATGTCGGCAAGATCCAACGCGCCACGCCCGTGCCGAGCCGCCGCTCACGAATCAAGGGGAACGGATGCGGGGCCCGGCGCGTCTTCGATCACGAGTGGATCGAAGGATCGCGGCGCGGCGACGAGGCCACCCTGGGCGTGCATCGAGCCGGCGCGTCGCCAAGCTCTGGTGCTAATCTGGATCGTTCGCAGGCTTCCTGTATGGCAGATCTGAACGACCTCGCGGCGTTGCGTCTCGATCGCCGCGCGCGGACCAGCCGATCGTCCGGACGTGTGTGGACGGTCGCCATTGCGCTCGCCATCATCGCCGCCGCCACCGGCGGCTGGTGGTGGTCAACGCGTGCGCAGGCCGCCACGGTGCACACGGCGAGCGTCGTCGCGCAGAGCGAGGGCGGCGCCGAGGGGCAGACGGTGCTCAACGCGTCGGGCTACGTCACCGCGCGCCGGCGGGCCACGGTGTCGTCGAAGATCACGGGCAAGGTCATCGAGGTGCTGGTCGAAGAAGGCATGCGGGTGCGTGCCGGTCAGGTGCTCGCGCGACTCGACGATTCGATGACGCGAGCCACGCTGGCGCTGGTCGAGGCGCAGCTCGCCGCGTCGCGCACCGATCTGGCCGAGAATCGCGTGCGGCTGGCCGAAGCGCAGCTTCGTCTCGACCGCCAGAAACGGCTCGCCGCGGAAGGCATCACACCGCAGTCCGACCTCGACACCGCGCAAGCGGAAGTGGACGCGATTCGCGCACGCGGTGCGGCCGCCGAGCAGAACGTCGTCGTGGCCGAGCGTCAGGTGAGCGTGCGCCGTACGGAGCTCGCCGACAGCGTGATCCGTGCGCCCTTCGACGGCGTCGCCATCACCAAGGACGCGCAGCCGGGCGAGATGATCTCGCCGGTCTCGGCGGGCGGCGGCTTCACGCGCACCGGTATCTGCACCATCGTCGACATGTCGTCGCTCGAGATCGAGGTCGACGTCAACGAAGCCTACATTCAGCGCGTCACGCCCGGTCAGCGCGTGACGGCGGTGCTCGACGCCTATCCCGACTGGTCGATCCCCGCGCGCGTGATCACCACGGTTCCGGCCGCCGATCGACAGAAGGCCACGGTGCTCGTTCGCATCGACTTCGAGAAGCTCGATCCGCGGCTCCTGCCCGACATGGGCGTCAAGGTCTCGTTTCTGCGCGAGCCCGCGGCCGGCGAGGCGACAGCCGGCGAGGCGGTGCGACCGAAGGTGATGGTGCCAAAAAAAGCTGTCAGGTCCACAGACGGAACCGACTTCGTCTTCGTCGTCCGCGAGGGTCTCGCCGAGCGCCGCGCCGTGCGCGTCGGGAGCGCCAGCGGTGACCAGGTGGAAGTGCTCTCGGGCCTCACGGCCGGAGAGCGTGTCGTCGTGGAAGGCCCGGCCGATCTCAGCGACGGCGCCAGGGTCGAGGAGGCGTCCCGCTCATGAGCTCGAACAACAACGTGCTCGTCAGAGTGCAGAACATCCACAAGGTTTATCACCGCGGGAGCGAGCGTATCGACGTGCTGCAAGGCGTGAACCTGGATATTCGGCCCGGTGACTTCCTGGCGCTCATGGGCCCTTCCGGGTCGGGCAAGACGACGCTGCTCAATCTACTGGGCGGGCTGGACCGTCCGACCGAGGGCTCGCTCGAAGTGGCGGGCGAGCGGATCGACGACATGTCGAGCGGTCGGCTGGCTCGGTGGCGATCGGAATACGTCGGCTTCGTCTTCCAGCTCTATAACCTCATTCCGGTCCTCACCGCCGAGCGCAACGTCGAGCTGCCGTTGTTGCTCACGAACCTGTCTCGCGCGGAGCGGAAGAAGCGCGTGCACATCGCGCTCTCGGTGGTCGGGTTGGCCGACCGTGCCAAGCACTACCCGCGGCAACTCTCGGGCGGCCAGGAGCAACGCGTCGGTATTGCCCGCGCCATCGTCACCGACCCGACCTTGCTCTTGTGCGACGAGCCGACCGGCGATCTGGATCGCAAGTCGGGAGATGAGATCCTCGCCTTGCTGCAGGCACTCAACCGCGATCACGGCAAGGCCATCGTCATGGTGACGCACGACCCGCATGCCGCGGCCGCGGCGCGCCGCGTCGTCTACCTCGAGAAGGGGCAGCTCAGCGCGGAGGCAGCGACCGTATGAAATTCTTTCCCCTCGTCTGGCGCAACTTGATGCGTCGCAAGGTCCGGACGATTTTCACGGCGCTCTCGATTCTCGTCGCTTTCTTGCTTTTCGGGGGCTTGATGGCGCTGCGCGGTGCCTTCTCGATGGGGATCGACATCGCCGGCGCCGACAGACTCGTGATGATCCACAAGGTGTCGTTCATTCAGCCGCTGCCGATGGCCTACATGAACCGCATTACCACCAGCCCGGGCGTCTCGGCGGTGACGCACGCCTCGTGGTTCGGCGGCATCTATCAGGATGCGCGCAACTTCTTCGCGCAGATGGCCGTTGAGCCCGCGTCCTGGCTGGCGATGTATCCCGAGTACGTGCTGTCGCCCGAGCAGAAGAAGGCGTGGCTCGACAATCGAACGGGCTGCGTCGTCGGGCGCGCGCTCGCCGAGCGCTTTGGCTGGAAGCTGGGGCATCGAATACCGTTGCAGGGGACGATTTGGCGGAGGGACGATGGTTCGGCCTGGGAGTTCACGATCGAGGGTATCTACGAGGCCGGCAAGCCGGGCACCGATGCCACTCAGATGTTCTTTCAGTACGAGTACCTGAACGAGGCGCGCACGTTCGGCAAGGACTTCGTCGGTTGGTACGTTGTCCGGGTGGCGGACCCGACCGCGGCGGCTGACGTCGGTCAGCGGCTCGATGCGCAGTTCGCCAACTCGGCGAACGAGACGAAAACGTCGACCGAGAAGGCGTTCGTCCAGGCATTCGCCAATCAGATCGGGGACATCGGCGCCATCATGGTGGCGATCGTCGTGACCGTGTTGTTCACGATTCTCCTGGTGGCCGGCAACACGATGGCGCAATCCATTCGCGAGCGAACGAGCGAGCTCGCCGTGCTCAAGACGCTCGGCTTCACCGATCGGCGTGTGCTGACGCTCGTGCTCGTCGAATCGTTGCTGCTCGCGTCGATCGCCGGGGCGCTCGGTCTCGGCCTGGCCTGGCTCGTCATCGCGCGGGGCGATCCGACCGGCGGGCTGCTGCCCGCCTTTTACTTGCCACCGCGGGACTTGGGCATCGGCGTGGCCTTGTTCCTTGGGCTCGGCCTCGCGGCCGGCGCGCTGCCAGCGCTGCAGGCCGGGCGACTGAAGATCGTCGATGCGCTCAGGCGGCAGGGGTAGGACGGATAAGGCTTGAGGGCTTGAGGGCTTGAGGGCTTGGAACGCCTCGGAGTGCCGAGCAAGTCTTCGAGTCTCCGGGCCTTCAGGCCTCCGGGCCTCGGCTCAGGCTCCCGGCTCCAGGCTGAGGCAAGCCCCAAGCCGGCAGCCCGAAGCCGGAGATAGGCACCGCAGCAAGGAGCGGCACATGCTGAACTGGCTCTCGCAAATCGTCGCCGTGACCGCCGTCAACTTGCGGAGCCTTCCGCAACGACTCGGGTCCTCGGCCGTCGCCGTGATCGGCATCGGCGGCGTTGTCATCGTCTTTGTGGCAACGCTGTCGATTGCGCAGGGCTTTCGCGCGGCGATGACGGCTGCCGGCGATCCGCGGACGGCGATCATCATGCGAGCGGGAAGTGACACCGAGATGTCGAGCATCATCACGCGAGAGAACGTGCAGATCGTCAAGGACGCGCCCGGTGTGGTGCGCGCCAGCACGCCGCTTGCGTCGGGTGAGCTGTTCGTGATCGTCAATCATCCGAAGAAGTCCACGGGCACCGACGCCAACGTGCCGCTGCGGGGCGTGGAGCCGGCCGCCTTCGAGGTGCGCGAGGAAGTCCGGATCGTGGAGGGGCGGCGGTTCGAGCCGGGCCGAAACGAGATCATCGCGGGACGAGCCGCCGCGCGGCAGTTCGCCGGCTTGGAGGTGGGACGCACGGTCCGCTGGGGAGAGAACACGTGGACCGTCGTCGGAATCTTCGAGGCTGGCGGTGGCATCGCCGAATCGGAGATCTGGTGCGACGCTGGCGTGCTCCAGCCCGCGTATCGTCGCGGCAGCACGTTCCAGGCCGTGTACGCGAAGCTCGAATCGGCAGAAGCCTTTCAGGGCTTCAAGGATGCGCTCACCGGCGACCCTCGGCTCGATGTGCAAGTGGTCCGCGAGACCGACTACTACGCCGAACAATCGACCGTGCTCACGCAGCTCATCACGACGCTCGGCTTTGCCATCGCCAGCTTGATGGGCATCGGGGCCGTCTTCGGCGCCGTGAACACGATGTATTCAGCCGTGGCCACGCGAACCCGTGAGATCGCGACGCTGCGCGCCCTGGGCTTCGGCGCTGGACCGGTTGTCCTCTCCGTCCTCGCCGAGTCCGCCGTCCTCGCGCTCATCGGCGGCGTGCTCGGCGGGCTGGCGGCCTGGGCGATCTTCGATGGTTATCAGACGGCCACGATGAATTGGCAGTCGTTCAGCCAGGTGGCCTTTGCTTTCCGCGTCACCCCACAACTGCTCGCGCAAGGGTTGCTCTACGCCCTCGTGATGGGTCTCGTCGGCGGCCTCTTGCCCGCTGTGCGGGCCGCACGGCTCCCAGTGGTCACCGCGCTCCGGGAGCTCTGAACGGCTGGCGCTCCTGCCCGCGAGCCTTCGTGTACGATAGCGCCGTTCCCGTGGGTCGCCCGACCGGCCCAGGAGGTAGCGATGCGTGCCGTGCCCCAACTGGATCAGCAGAAGCTGGACGCGTTTCTCGGTCAGTTCGTCCAGGATCTCGGGGCAACGTTGCACGCCGGGTTGATCGTGCTCGGCCATCGCCTTGGCCTCTACAAAGCTCTCGCCGAGGCCGACATGCCGCTCTCGGCCGACGACCTCGCGAAGCGGACGAACACGACGTCTCGCTATGTCGAAGAATGGCTGGCGGCGCAGGCGGCGAGCGGTTACGTGACGTATCACCCGGAGACCGAAACGTTTTCGCTCACGCCCGAGCAGGCGTTCGCGCTTGCCAGCCCCGACGGCCCATACTTGCCTGGCGCATTCCGGCTGGCCTTGTCGGTGCTCCGCGCGGAGGACGCGCTGGTGGATCGATTCCGAAGTGGTCGCGGCCTCGGATGGCACGAACACCATGACGGCCTCTTCGAAGGGACAGAGCTGTTCTTCCGGCCAAGCTACGTCACGCATCTCACGACGTCATGGATCCCGGCGCTCACCGGTGTCGAAGAGCGCCTCGTGCGCGGCGCTCTCGTCGCCGACGTCGGCTGCGGCCATGGTGCGTCGACGATTCTCATGGCGCAGTCCTATCCGCAGTCGCAATTCCGCGGCTTCGACTATCACGTGCCTTCCGTCGAGTGGGCTCGTCAGGCGGCCGATCGAGCCGGC
The DNA here is from genome assembly GCA_020200025.1 of Acidobacteriota bacterium. Lineage (GTDB taxonomy): Bacteria > Acidobacteriota > Vicinamibacteria > Vicinamibacterales > UBA2999 > JAIVJN01. The sequence goes on from JAIVJN010000005.1 coordinate 7,340, forward strand.
GTCGCCGATCGTGTGACGTTCGAGGTTGCGCCGGCCAAGCGATTCCCGGGCGAGAACTACGATCTGGTCACCTTCTTCGACTGCCTGCACGATATGGGCGATCCTGTCGGCGCGGCCGCCCACGCTCGTGCCGCGCTGGCCCCGGGCGGCGTCTGGATGATCGTGGAGCCGATGGCCGGCGACCATCTCGAGGACAACATCAATCCGATCGGGCGCATCTACTACTCGGCCTCGACGATGATTTGCACGCCGGCGTCGCTGTCGCAGGAGGTCGGGCTCGCGCTCGGCGCGCAAGCTGGCGAAGCGCGCTTGCGCGACGTGCTGCGCCAGGCGGGGTTCTCGGAGGTGCGGCGCGCAGCCGAGACGCCGTTCAATATCGTGCTCGAGGCACGCGCCTAGACCGGAGCTCTCTTGATCTGGTGTAGGGCTGGTCTAGCACCTTTACGATGCGCCAAAGCAGGCCGTGAAGGCCCGCCCTACGTACCCGTCTCGAGTGAGCTACGGGATTAATGGCCGGTCTGTGGTCGCGCCGGCGCTTTAGAATCCGATCCGCAGATCTGCTACGAGCGGCAGGTGATCCGACGCGACCAGCGCCAGGCGGGTCCGCGGCAGGGCCACCGTCATCACCTCGACGCGCCCCTCGTAATAGATGTGATCCAGATTGAGGATGGGAAAGAAGCCGGGGTAGGTCCAGCGTCGACGGATGTGCTTCCGGATATCGATACTTTGCAGGCGGCGCCCGAGCACGTCGGTCGCCAGTCCCGGCGCCCACTCGTTGAAGTCGCCCAAGACGATCTTTGGCCCCGTGATGCGGCGGTCGTGCACGATGCTCGCGAGCTTCACCGCCTGGTTGCGGCGTTCGAGCAGTGCCGTTCCCAGGTGCACGTTGTAGAAATGCAGCGTGTGCTCGTCGGTCACGGCGGCGTCGACGCGCTGCACGAGTCGCGACTCGCACGTCTTCCACGTCAGATCGTATTGTTGATGGTGACGGATGGGAAACCGACTGAGCACGACATTGCCGAAGAGCGCGTTGCGGAGATGACGCGTGGGCGCCATCACCCAGCCCATGCCGAGGGCGGCGCCGAGCTCGGCGGCTTGACCTTCGCGCAGGGGGCTGGCGCCGACTACTTCCTGGAGAGCGACGATGTCAGCCTCGATCGAGGCGAGCACCGACGCGATGCGCGCGGGGCGAGTGCGCCCGTCGAGACCGCGGCAACGATGGATGTTATAAGTGGCCACCCGAACGACACGGGTGCTCTTGCCCTCATCTGGCGGCATGCAAGTGTTGCTGAGCGGGCGCGGCGAAATCGGCACGGCGAATTTCGTTACGCACTCTTAGTGTACTCTCAGAAGCGAACCCGAGGCTGCCATGTCCAAGCTGAAGAGCGAGCGCGAGCTGTCCTGCCCTTGTTGCGGCGCGATGCTGGTCGTCGATATGAACCTGGGTCGCATCGTCGAGCACCGCGAGCCGCCGAGCGGCTTTCGTCCTGAGCTCAGCGACGCCCAGCGCATTCTCGCCGACCAAGCCGCACGACGCGAGGCGCTGTTCCAACAGTCGGTCGAAGAGGAAAAGACCCGCGGCGACGCGTTGTCGAAGCGCTTCGAGGAAGCGCTCAATCAGGCGCGGCAAGAACCGATCAAGAAGCCGATCAGAGGGTTCGATCTCGATTGACCCACCGGTGCGGCGGGTGCGATGGGGACTCGGGTGCTTGGGTGCGTATCGCGGCTTTGGGGGACGAGCGCAGCACCCCCGCACCACGCACTTGATGTTGCACCTAAGCACCTGAGCACCCAACGCACCGGCCGTACCCGTCACCGCACTTTGCAGTTTGCACTCGGCACTCACTCTGCACTCTGCACTCACTCTGCACTCAGCACTCACTCTGCACTCAGCACTCACTCTGCACTCACTCTGCCCTTTGCCGCCTGAACTCTCCCGGAATCGCGGTCCAGGTGTGGCGATTGTCGTAGTAGACCGGCTTCTGCCCGTACTGCGCTCGATACTGCGCATAGCGCGCCTTGAGCCGCTTGTATCGCGCGTTCGAGATGCGGAGTCGGCGATGAGGCCAGGTGATGAGCATCCGCTCGACCTTCCACACGTTGCCTGAGGCGAGCCGCCAATCATAACGGCCCATCGCCGCCGCGAGGTTCATGACGCCGTACCCGCGGACGCGTCCGGTGAAGTCCACATATGGCTCCGCATAGCTCATGGCCAGGGCGCGAGCGGTACGGAAGATCGGCCGGCGCCCGTGCAGGCCTGGATCGCGCGAGCGAGCGACCGATCCCCACCCGCTCGGGGTGCGATAGACGAAGAGCACGTGATCGAGCAGGTCGATCGATTCGATGCTCATGACGAGCGGCGGATAGCCGTGTTGCTCGAGAATGACGGCGGCCGCCAATGCCGCTTCGAGACAGTGAGCCATGCCGCTGTGCACGACACCCCGAAAGGTCCGCAGCGTTCCGCCGTCTTCCTCAGTGTTGTAGGGCAGCGCGTTCAACCAGCGCTGCACTTTGAACGGCGTCGTCAGGCGGGCGATGAGCGCGCGTTCGCGCGCCGTCAACGCCGCGCCGAGTGCGCTCACGACGACCGAGGGGCGGCGCGGAGCGCGCGACGCAACTCGTCGACCAGCGAGGATGCCGTCCACTCCGCGCCGTCGTGGATGACGACGACCCGGCCGCCGGGCGCGAGAACTGCGGTTCGCATGTTGTGGGTGATGGTGCGATCGGGTTCGCGAATGACATTCAAGCCGAACTGCGCGGCGAACCGATCGACGCGCTCGCACGGCCCGGTCGCAAAACTCCAGACGGCGGGGTCGGCGCCAAGCTTCGCGGCGTGCGCGCGGAGCACGGCGGGGGTATCGACGTCCGGATCGAAGCTCACCGACAAGAGCCGAAACCGTCCGGCAAGATCGGTGTCGGCGCCGGCCAGGCGCTGCACTTCGGCGAACCGCCGATCGAGCATCGGGCAGAACTGGGGGAGCGGACAGCGGGTGTAGACGAACGTGACCGCGACAGCGTGCTCGCGCCAATCGGCCAGCGTCATCGCTCGACCGTGCTGGTCGGTCAGGGACGTGTCCGGCGCCATGTCGCCTGGCGCGAGGATCGTGACAGCCATGGCCATGGGCGGCATATCGCTCGGGAGCGGCGCCGTGCCGGTGGTGTGGACGGCGGCAATCCAGGCATCGGTGTCTTCAACGACAAGGGTGGCCGTGACAAGGTCCCCGGCCACTGTTCGCTCGAACAGCCCGCGGTCCCGTACTTTGAACGGCATCGTCATGCCGGGCATGAAGTTCGGGATGTCTTGATGCTTGATGACGAGCTCCAGCGTGTCCGGACGGACGGCCAGTACCTGCCCGGTCAGCTGATACTCCTGCGGTTCTGGCGAGCGGGGTGCACAGGCCGAGAGCAGGCCGCACAGCAGCCAGGGCCCGGCTCTGACGAGCGACGCCATCGCCCCGACTTTACCACGCAGGATCGCTTGTCCCGTGGAGGCTCTCTGGTATACTCCGCGCCTACGGAGTCGGTGGAAGCCCCCGCAGGTTGCGCGTGTCGGAGCCGTTGGCCCCCATGTCCCAGCAGGTTGCAGGCGCTTTCAGGGTGTCCGCGTCTCTCGCGCGCGAGCCGCGACACCCTTGTGGTTGTCGAACGCGCGCCGGTACGCGGAGGACGGCACATGGGCCGCAGGCTCTACGTGGGCAATCTCCCTTATAAGGTCACCGACGAGGATCTGACGTCGCTCTTCAGCCGGGCGGGCACGGTCGATAACGTGCGGGTCATGCGCGATCAGGCCACCGGCCGCGCGCGTGGCTTCGCCTTCGTCGAGATGTCGAGTGACGAAGACGCCCAGAAGGCCATCGATCAATTTCACCAGCATCAGATGGACGGACGGGCGCTTGTCGTCAACGAAGCGCGACCCAAGCCGGCCGGCGAGGGCTTCGGCGGTGGGGGCGGCGGCCGCGGCTTCGGCGGTGGCGGCGGCGGCGGCGGTCGACGAGAGCCTCGATGGTAGTCGTCGATTGCAGAACTCAGATTGCAGAGTGCAGATTGGTTGCAGATTGACGATCGACGACTGAAGATTCCATCCACGACCGGGCTCTTTCCGGATCGGGCGACCCTAATCTCCCGATCCCGCCTTCCCTAAATCGAATCGTCGATCTGCAATCTGAGATCGACAATCAATCTGCAATCTCAAGATCTGCAACTGACATGATTCTCATCGGCACGTCGGGTTACAGCTACCCGGAGTGGAAAGGCAGTTTCTATCCCACCGATCTGGCCACGGGCAAGATGTTGCCCTACTACGCCGATCGGTTTCCGACCGTGGAGGTCAACGCGACCTTTTACCGCATGCCGACCGCGAAGATGGTAACGGGATGGGCCAGCCAGGTACCCTCGTCGTTCCGGTTCACGCTGAAGGCACCACGGCGAATTACCCACGACAAGAGGCTCGTCGATGTCGGCGATCCGGTGCGCGCGTTCTGCGCCGCCGCCGGTGAGCTCGGCCCACAGCTCGCGGCGTTGCTGTTCCAATTACCACCCAATTTCAAGAAGAACCTCGACGTCTTCGATCGATTTCTCGAGACGCTGCCGCCGAAAGTGCGTGCCGCCTTCGAGTTCAGGAACGAATCGTGGTGGGATGACGAGGTCTACGGGAGACTGCGCGCCCGCAACTTTGCCCTCTGCATCGCCGAGAGCGAAGCGCGATCGACGCCGATGGTCATGACGGCCGACTTCGCGTATTTTCGTCTCCGAGACGAAGGCTATCAGGATGAGGATATCCAGCGCTGGACCGACCACATCCGCGCTCTCGACACGCAACTGACGGACGTCTTCGTCTACTTCAAGCACGAAGACGAGGGAAAAGGCGCCGCGTTCGGACAGCGGATGATGGAACTCTTGGCACGCGCCTGAAAACGGGCAACACGAAGAGCACGAAGGCCACGAAGGAACTGAGGGTCGCCCTCAACCCTTCGTGACCTTCGTGCTCTTCGTGTTGCTTTCCTCGAGCGATTGGGTGTTCGCGTGCCGCTGTATGAAGGCCGTCGCCGTCCGCTCCGCCCAATATCCATCGTAGCCGTGGCCGTCGGCGTGCCCGACGAAGCCGCAGTGCCCGCCGTACTCGGTGATGATGGTCGTCAGGTGCGGGTTCTGGCGGACCTCTGGGCGGCGGAAAGGCTCGGACGGTACGAACGGATCGTCGCTGGCAGTGATAATCAACGTCGGCACTCGGATGCGATCCACCACGCGCATGGCGCTGGCGCGATGATAATAGTCGCTCGCGCCCGCGAAGCCGTGATGCGGTGCGGTATAGGCCTCGTCGAAAGCGCGGATTGTCCAGATGCGGCCGAGCGGCGTGACGTCCCAATCACCGGGAAACGCACGCGCCTTGCGCCGCAGGCGGGCTTTCAGATTCCGGACGAAGTTCCAGTGATAGGCGAAGTTCCGCCGTCGTTCGATCGCGCGCACGCAGGTGTCGAGCTCCATCACGGGTGAGACGGCGCACACCGCGGTCAGCCAGCCGGCACCTTCCGCGCCGAGCTCGCCGGCCAACTTCAACGCGACGTTGCCGCCGAGCGAGTATCCGGCGACGGCAAAGCGCCGCAGCCCGTTCTCGTCACGCATCTGTCTCATGACTTCGAGCGGATCGGCAGTGAGCCCCGAATGGTATAGCCCGCGGCACAGATGCTCGGTGCCGCCGCAGTTGCGTTGATTGAGCCGGACAACATTCAGGCCGGCCGCCCAGGCCTTGGCAGCGAGGCCGCGGATGTAATGCGCCTCGCTCGATCCCTCGAGCCCGTGAAGCAGGAGAGCGGTCGGCCGCGAAGTCGGATCGGGCTGCCAGTGACAATGGGCCAGTACCTGCGTCTCCGGCGCCACACGAAAGAGGCGTGCCTCGGGCCCGGACAGCTCGCGGAACTGCCGGCGCCGCGCCCAGGCGTAGACCGTCATCTTGTGCCCCCCTGCCCAGCGCGTCAGCGGCACGTAATCGGAGGGGTGGCTGGGCACGGCAAGAGGCAACTGCGCAGGCGAACTTCAAGTAAACTTTAACATCTTTCCCATCCGTCCTTGTTCAGGAGGACCCATGAACGTGGTGAGTCGCGCTCTCGCACTCGTGCTCCTTGGTAGCGTCTTCGCCGTCACGACACACGCGCAGGCGCCGAAGCCCGGGGCCAAGCCCTCGGCGGCCGATGCCCGCGTCGAGACGTTGAAACAGGAGCTGGTCGCCAAGGTCGATGGCCGGGCCAAGATGGTTCAGGAGATGGTCGACTCGGTCTTCAGCTTCGGCGAGCTCGGCTTCCAGGAACTGGAGACCTCGCGCTACCTGACGGAAATCCTCGAAAAGAACGGCTTCAAGGTCGACCGCGGCGTCTCCGGCATCCCGACGGCCTGGGTGGCCCGCTGGGGCTCCGGCAAGCCGGTCATTGCTCTTGGCTCGGACATCGACGGCATTCCCCAGGCTTCGCAGAAACCGGGCGTGGCCTATCACGATCCGTTGATCGAAGGCGCACCCGGGCACGGCGAGGGTCATAACTCGGGTGTGCCGCTCAACATCGTGGCCGCGCTCGCGGTGAAAGAGATCATGGAGCGCGAGAAGCTGCCCGGCACCCTTATGCTGTGGCCGGGCGTTGCCGAGGAGCTCGTCGCGTCGAAAGCGTGGTTCGTTCGGGACGGCGTCTTCAAAGATGTGGACATCTGCCTCTTCACGCACGTCGGCAACAATCTGAACGTGTCGTGGGGATCGGGCGGCGGCAACGGCCTCGTGTCCATCGAATACACCTTCGAGGGCGAGACGGCGCACAGCGCGGGCGCCCCGTGGCGCGGGCGCTCGGCGCTCGATGCGGTGGAGCTGATGAATGCAGCCTGGAACTATCGCCGCGAGCACCTCCGCATTCAACAGCGGTCGCACTACGTCATCACCAACGGCGGCGATCAGCCCAACGTCGTGCCCCGCAATGCCAGCGTCTGGTACTACTTCCGCGAGACCGACTATCCGCACATCAAAGAGTTGCAGGAGATCGGCGACAAGATTGCCGAGGGTGCCGCCTTGATGACGGGCACGAAGTGGAGCTCACGGATCCTCGGCACGGCGTGGCCGCAGCATATGAACAAGATCACCGCCGAAACGATGTACGAGAACATCAAACGGATCGGGCTGCCGACGTGGAGCGAAGCCGACCAGACGCTGGCCAAGGCGCTGCAAAAGGAGCTCGGCAATCCCACGCAGCCCGGACTGGCGATGAAGCTCGACGCGCTCGAAGGTCCAGTGGACGAAGAAACGAAGCGCGGCGGTGGCTCCGACGACATCGGCGACATCTCCTGGAATCTGCCGACGATCACGTTGCGGTTTCCCTCGAACATCCCAGGACTCCCGGGCCACAACTGGGCCAACGCCATTGCGATGGCGACGCCCATCGCCCACAAGGGCGTCGTCGCCGGTGCCAAGGCGCAGGCGATGACCGTGCTCGAGCTGATGATGAAGCCCGAGCTCGTCAAGCAGGCGTGGGACTACTTCAACAACGTCCAGACGAAGGACCAGAAGTACATCCCGTTCATCGCCAAGGACACACCGCCGCCCATCTGGTTGAACACCGGGATCCTGCAGAAGTACCGGCCGGAGATGAAGAAGTTCTACTACGACCCGAGCAAGTATCCGACCTACCTCGAGCAGCTCGGGATCAAGTATCCGACCGTGCGCGGCGCGCCGACGACGCAGCAGCAGTGACAAAACAACCGGGTTGCTCTCGAGACTCACGAGAGCAACCCGGTTGCTTCTGCGCGTCGGCAGAGGGCAAGCGGCAAACGGCAGACAAACACGAAGACCACGAACAGCTCTCTCAAGGAGTTACTTCGTGGCCTTCGTGGCCTTCGTGTTGTCCTCCAGTGTCTCGTGCTGTATTTACACTCCGCTCTTCAAATAGCCGGCTAACGCAGTCACCAGCCGATCGATCTCCTCGGGCGAGTTGTAGAAATGCGGTGACACACGCAGGCCGGAGCGGTCGCTGCCGCCCCGCGTGGCGACGGCGAGACGATCGTTCTCGTAGAGCGCCGCCGCCAGTTTTCGAGTGTCGAGCGCCGCGGGCAGAAACGACACGACGGCCGCCGACCGCTCCGGTGACGTGCTGGTCCACATCTTCACGCCGTCGAGCTTGGAGACACCGGCCATCAGTTGCTGCGCCAGCGCTCGCGAGCGCTTCTCGATGGCCGCCCGGCCGATCTCGCTTTGAAACTTCAGCGCCTCGGCAAACGCAATCATCGTCGCCTCGTCGCGTTGCCCGAACCCTTCCACAGTCTTCGAGATACCGACGGCACCCGGATAGGCGCTGTAGGACGGCGGCCACACGCGCTCGTGCGCGCGCTGGTTGATGAAGAGGACGCCACACTCGCGAGCGCCGCACGGCCACTTGTGGGCGCTGCCCGAATAGAAGTCGGGATCGATGGCGCGCAGATCCACATCGAGCAAGCCAAAGCTCTGCGCCCCGTCGAGCACGCTCAGCACGCCGCGCTCGCGGGCGCGCCGGCAGATCTCGGCGGCGGGGAAGAGGTCGCCGACGGTGTTGGAGAGATGCGTGAAAGCGACGACCTTGGTCCGCGCCGTCATCGCCTTAGCGAAGGCGTCCACGTAGTAGTCGGGCCCTGGGTGGGGGTTCTGGTGCTCGACGACCGCCACGGAGTAGCCGAAGCGCTTCGCCTTGGCCGTCCACGCTTGGTGATTGCTCGGGTGATTGTCGGAAAAGATGACCACCTCGTCGCCCGCCTTCAGGTCGAGCGCATTCGAGATCAGATTGTTCGACTCGCTCGTGTTGCGGGTGATGACGATCTCGTCCGGCGACACGCGAAGGAAGTCGGCGAGCGACGCCCGCGTTGCCTCCTTCGCGCCGGTGAGCCGGGCGCGGTTCTGCGGCGATGGGTCGCGATCGACGCTGGCCGTTTCCCGCGTGAGCGCTTCGATCACGCGCGATGAAGCGGGACACAGATTGGCTGCGTTCATCACGCCCAAGTCGGGCGGCATGACGAACTGCTCGCGCACGTTCTTCCAGAACGCCTCGCCCGCGGCTGGTCCGTCGGGAGGCAGGGGGGGCGCGGCGGCCCGGATCCACGCCGGGTGCGCAAAGAGAGCCGCCGATCCTCCGGCAGCGAAAAGACGTGTGAATTGGCGACGGGAAACCGGTCGGGCCATATGTCCTCCGCTGACAGGCTCATGACAAAGAGCCCCGGGCTGAACCTGCCTCTTCAGCAACCTGCTAACGGATGATAGCCGCAGATGGCGCCCATCGGCTAGAAAGCGCTGCCTCGACAGAGTCGTTTGTCGAACCCGACAGCCGCCACACCAGACCAGCCGCCACACGTCAGCGAAGCCGATAAATGTGAAAGCGTCCCTGCGACGCCAAGAGCGTCAGGTCGAGCTTGGCGGTGGAAATCAGATAGTCCAGATCGTATTGTGTCGCCAGGTCGCGGGCCCGGTCTGCCGTCAGGGCGTCGAAGTCACCGAGATCGCGCGTGCGCCTGATGACGCGTTGTGCGACGTCGCGCGAATAGAGGGCCATGGCCGTGTCCTTGACGTCCTCGAGGTAGACGTCCCGTCCAGTCAGGCGGACCGGTACGCCGTATCGCCACGCATGTCCCGGATTGGCCAGGATGTTCGCGTTTTGCGGCGTGTGAGTGGCGAGCCAGCGCAGCACCGCGGTCCATTCGGTCGCGGGCAGCGTCGGCTGGAAGACATTCCGCTCGCGCTCGACGCCGCCGACCCAGACGCCGCGGGCGAAGCTGCCGACCACCAGCACGCCCACAACAGCCGCCGCCATCCATCGTCGATCGGGTCGCGCGGCGGGTCGGTCGACGAACCACCAGATGACCGCCAGCAGAGCGAGAAGCTCGAGGACCCAGAAGACGCGGCTGATCTGCAGTTGCACGAGCAACGCCGAACCCATCGCGACCAGGGGCGTCGTCACCAGAAACGCGGCCAGCAGGAACAGGGCGCCGGCGAGCAGCCCTCGCTCACGTGCGTTCGCGTCCCCGGCGCGCAGGCGGGCGTGTAGGCCGGCACAGGCGAGGATCGCGGTGCCCAGATTGATCGCCCACACACCGATCCCCCAATCGTCGAGCGGAAACAGATAGTCCTTCGTCGAGAGCAGCGTCCGCCACTCGGCGTCCATCGGGGCAAGCGCGCCGCGCCAGGGGCCGGCGAAGAGCATCCAGGTCGCGAGCAGACCAACCACCGTCGCACACGCCGCCAACAGCGGTCTCGCTCGTGGATCGGTCCACCACGTGGCGACTCCCAGGAGCAGCAGGAAGAAGGCGGCCGTGGATGGATGGACCGCGGCACCGCACGCGACGAGGATCAGCGCTCCCCACGGACGGCCGCGGAGATACAGCGCGATGGCGGTGACGCCGATCGCGAACACCAGCACGCGCGGGTGAAAGTACCCTTCGAGGGTATTGACCCCTGTCTTCGCGATCCGGTGCCGCAACGTCGCTGCGGCGATGAGCGCAGCCACCGCGAGGGGCGAGCGAAACACTTTCAGGCCCAACGAGAGAAGAGCGCCGTAGAGAATCAGCAGCGACAGCACGTAGCCTGCGAGGAACCATTGCTCGATGCTGCCGCCGATCTGCCGCATCAATGTGGCGAGGATCTCGTCCACCATGAAATACCGCGCCTGCGGCTGCAAGAGCGCCGAGTCGCGCGGAAACAAGCCGGGCTCGAGCTCGAGGAGAATGGCGGGGATGTAGAA